>NZ_JBYTEQ010000020.1:0-107346 GCF_058792115.1 Cellulosimicrobium sp. EB106-03-01-XG111 | reverse complement strand
GGGGGGGGGGGGGGGGGGGGGGGGGGGGGGGGGGGGGGGGGGGGGGGGGGGGGGGGGGGGGGGGGGGGGGGGGGGGGCGCGGGGGCCCCCCCCCCCCGCGGTGGTCGCCGTGACCGCGACGCGGGCCCCCGCCTCGCCGAGCGCGCGGGCGACGGCGCGCCCGATGCCGCGGCTGCCGCCGGTGAGCAGGGCCGTGCGGCCGACGAGCGAGAACGAGTCGAGGACGGTCACGCGGGACAGTCGACCACGGGGCGCGTCAGAAGTCGAAGAGGTCCTCGAGCCACGACTCCTTCTTCTTGCGCTTGCGGTAGCGGGGGTCGTAGCCGTCGCGGCCGTCGTACCGGCGGTCCCGGTCGTCGCGGTACCGGTCGTCGCGGGGACGCTCGTCATAGCGGTCGTCGCGGTAGCGGTCGTCGCGGTAGCGGTCACGGTCGTCGTCGCGCCGGTCGCCGTACCGCTCCCCGGAGCGCGGGGCGGGGCTGCCGTAGTCCGCGGCGGCGGCCGGCGGGTACGACGTCGGTGCCGGTGCGGCGGGTGCGGGCGGCGCGGCGGCGCCCGGGCCCGCGGCCTCGGCGGCGATCTCGCCCTCCACCGAGCGGTCGATGATCTTGTCCAGCTCGCCGCGGTCGAGCCACACGCCGCGGCACGTGGGGCAGTAGTCGATCTCCACGCCCTTGCGCTCGGTCATGACGAGCACGGTCTGGTCGGTGGGGCACAGCATGTCTGCCTCCTCGCGAGATGGGCCGGGCGCGGTCGGCGCCCGCACCGGTACTGCGCAGTCCAACGCGGTTCCCGCGCGGGCGGTTCCCGGCCCGGCAGGTGGGACGGCGGGTCAGCCCGTGCGGCGCTCGCTCGCGAGGCGGTCGCGCAGCTCGTCGGCGAGGTGCACCTCGTCGTCGAGGGCGGCGAGCGCGTCGGCCACGCGCGGGAGGAAGTCGGCCCCGGCGCGGAACCACTCCACGCCCTCGAGGAAGCGCGCGGCGGCCGCGTCGTCGTGCAGGGCGAGCGCGAGGTCGGCACGGAGCACCAGGGCGCGGAACCGGACACGCTCGGCGACGGTGCGGGTCCGCACCCCCTCGGCCGCGAAGGCCCGGTCCAGGACCTGGGCGGCACCGGCCGGGTCGCCCGCCGCGCGGAGGATGCGCGCGTGCTCCAGGGCTCGGCCCAGGTCCGGCGGTTCCTCGGCGCCGCGGCGGGGCAGCCCGGGCACGAAGGCCCCACCAGCCACGCCGCACCTCCCGCCTCCCGCCGACAGCGCGCCCACACTAACCCTGGACGTGCGGCCCGGCACGGCGGGAGACGGGTGGCGAAGGGGTCAGCGCTGCACGCGCGCGCTGCCGCCCGACGCGAGCTTGCGGACCTCGGCGAGCGACGCCGTCGACGTGTCGCCGGGGGTCGTCATCGCGAGCGCCCCGTGCGCCGCGCCGTACTCGACGGCCTCCTGGATCGAGCCGAGCTCCATGAGCCCGTACGCGAGGCCCGACGCGAACGAGTCGCCGCCGCCCACGCGGTCGAGGATCTCCAGGCCGGGGCGGTGCGTCGCCTCCGCGAAGCCCTGCACGCGCGACCACGCGATCGCGCCCCAGTCGTTGACCGTCGCGGTCCGCACGCCGCGCAGCGTCGTCGCGACGACCTGGAAGTTCGGGTACTCCTCGGCCGCGCGCGTGATCATCGCGCGGAACGCGGACGTGTCGAGGTCGGTGAGGTTCTCGTCGACGCCCTCGACCGCGAACCCGAGCGACGCGGTGAAGTCCTCCTCGTTGCCGATCATCACGTCGACGTACCGCGCGAGGCGGCGGTTCACCTCCTGCGCGCGCTCGACGCCGCCGATGCCCTTCCAGAGCGAGGGGCGGTAGTTGAGGTCGTAGGAGACGACCGTGCCGTGGCGGCGGGCGGCGGCCATGGCCGCCTCCGCGACGTCCGCGGACGACTCCGACAGCGCGGCGAAGATGCCGCCGGTGTGGAACCACCGGATGCCGCGGCCGAACACGTCGTCCCAGTCGACGTCGTCGGGCCGGAGCTGGGCGATCGCGGTGTTGCCGCGGTCGGAGACGCCGACCGCGCCGCGCACCCCGAACCCGCGCTCGGTGAAGTTGAGCCCGTTGCGCACCGTGCGGCCGATGCCGTCGTCCTCGCGCCACCGGACCCAGCGCGTGTCGAGCCCGCCCGTGAGCATGAGGTCCTCGACGAGGCGCCCGACCTCGTTGTCCGCGAGCGCGGTGACGATCGCGCCGCGCAGGCCGAACGCGCGACGCAGGCCGCGCGCGACGTTGTACTCGCCGCCGCCCTCCCACACGTCGAAGCTGCGGGCCGTCTTGATGCGGCGCTCCCCCGGGTCGAGGCGCAGCATGACCTCGCCGAGCGCGACGACGTCGTAGGCGCAGTCGGCCGCGGGGCGGACGGCGAGCGGGGCCCGGGCGGTGAGGGTGTCGGTCATGGTCAGGCTCCTTCGGCGGGGTGGGGGGCGGACGCGGCGAGCGCGACGGCCTCGCGCGTGCGGCGCGTGATCTCGGCGGTGTCGCCCGCGCGCACGAGCGCGGCGTCGACCATCCAGGAGCCGCCGGCGGCGAGCACGGCGGGCAGGGCCAGGTAGTCGAGCAGGTTGGCGGCGCTCACGCCGCCGGTCGGCACGAACCGCAGGCCGGGGAACGGCGCGGAGAACGCCGTGACCGCGGCGGGCCCGCCGACGACGTTCGCGGGGAACAGCTTGACGACGTCGAGGCCGAGGTCGAGCGCGGCGATGACGTCCGACGGCGTCGCGACGCCCGGGACGACGGGCACGCCGAGCTCCTGCGCGCGGCGCACGACGCCGGCGGAGAGCCCGGGCGAGACGAGGAACCGCGCCCCGGCGTCGACCGCCTCGTCGACCTGCGCGGCCGTGACGACGGTGCCCGCGCCGACCAGCACGTCGGGCACCTCGCGCGCGATCGCCTCGATCGCCGCGCGCGCCCCGGCGGTGCGGAACGTGACCTCGGCGACGGGCAGGCCGCCGTCGCGCAGCGCGCTCGCGACGAGGACGCCCTGCGCCGCGTCGTCGACGACGACGACCGGCACGACGCGGGCACGCGCGATCCCCTCCAGGGGTCCCAGGGGTGACATCCAGGCTCCGTTTCGCTATGGTGAACACCTGTTGTTCACTACGGAACGCACTCTAGGCGAAGGAGTCACGATGGCGGAAGCCGGACGTGCGCCGTCGGGCACCCCGGGGGCGGCCGAGAGCCCGCTCGGCAGCGTCGACAAGGCGCTCGTCGCGCTCGAGGCGCTCGCCGCGGCCGGTCCCGGGGGTGTCGCGCTCGGGGACCTCGCGCGCTCGCTCGGGCTGCACAAGGCGTCGCTGCACCGCACGCTCGCGGCCCTGCGGTTCCGCGGGTACGCCGAGCAGGACGCGACGACCGGCGACTACCGCCTCGGCCCGGCGGCGACGGCGCTCGCGACGGTCTACCTCGGCGAGGAGAACCTCCCCGCGCTCCTGCACCCGGTGCTCGTCGCGGTGTGCCGCGCGACCGACGAGCTCGTGCACCTCGGTGCCCTCGCCGGCACCGAGATCGTCTACCTCGACAAGGTCGAGCCGGCGCGCGCCGTCCGCGTCTGGTCGGCCGTCGGCCGGCGCCGCCCGGCGGCGACCACCGCGCTCGGGCGCGCGCTGCTCTCCCAGCGGGCTCTCGACGAGGGTGCGCTCGCCTGGTACGCGGCCGCCGCGCCCGAGGACCACCCCGTGACGCCCACCGCGCTGCGGGCGACGTGCGAGGCCACGCGCGCGACCGGGTTCGCCACGGAGACGGAGGAGAACGAGCCGGGCATCAGCTGCGTCGCCGTCCCGGTCCTGCGCGCCGGGCAGCCGGTCGCCGCCGTGAGCGTCACGGCGCCCGCCGAGCGGCTCGGCGCGCGGCGCCGGCGGGAGATCGAGGCGATCCTGCGCGAGGTCGTGCCGCCCCTGCTGCCCCCGACCCTGGCGGTGCCCGACGCCGTGCTCCGCGACCCCGGTGACGGCGCGACCCGCCGACCGGCGACGGACGCCGCGCTGTGAGAGAGTTCAACCGCAGCACGACGGAATGACGGAAGGGCCCGCGCGATGACCGTCCTCGTGGCGTACAACGACTCCCCGCAGGGCGAGACCGCATTCCGGGCGGCCGTCGCCGAGGCGGTCCACCGCTCGACCCCCCTCGCGGTCCTCGTGCTCACGCCGCAGGACGCCGACGCGGGCGTCCCCGCGAGCCTCGCGCACCTGCTCGACACGCTCCCCGCCCAGGTCGCGCGCCCCGAGGTCTCGTACCGTCCCGAGCACCGCGACCCGGCCGAGGCGATCATCGACGAGGCCGAGCGCACGACCCCCGACCTCGTCGTCGTGGGGGCGCGCAAGCGCTCGCCCGTCGGCAAGTTCCTGCTCGGCAGCACCACGCAGCGCGTCCTGCTGGACTCGCCCGTCCCGGTGCTCGTCGTCAAGGCGTCCCACTGACGGACGCCGCCGCGCGGCCGCCCGGTCGCCCGGACGGCCGCGCCGCCCGGCTCAGCCCTGCGCGACGGCGGCGCGCAGCCCGTCGACGAGCGGCGTCGTCGGGCGGCCCAGGAGCCGGCGGAGGTCCTCGGTGACCTCGGCGAGCAGGCCGTCGCGGATGTTGCCGTCCAGCGCGACGACGAACCCGGCCGTCCCCTCGTCCAGGCCCGCGCCCAGCAGGAGCGCGCGGTGCTCGTCGGGCGACACGCGCCGGTAGACGACGGGGCGCCCGAGCACCTCGGCCGCCGCGGCGGCCAGGTCGTCGTACGTCCACGCGACGTCACCGCTCAGCTCGTACACGGCGCCCGCGTGCGCGGACGCGTCCTCGTGCGCGGCGAGCGCGACGACGGCCGCCGCCTCGGCGAAGTCCGCGCGGCTCGCGCTCGCGACGCGGCCGTCGCCCACGCTCGCGACGATCTCGCCGGACTCGCGCGCGGCGAGCACGTCGCCGACGTAGTTCTCGGTGTACCAGTTGTTACGCAGGACCGTCGTCGCGAGGCCCGAGGCGGCGAGGAGCTCCTCGGTCGCCTTGTGCTCGGGCGCGAGCACGAGCGCGGACGTCGTCGCGTGCGGGGCGCTCGTGTAGACCACGCGCGCGACCCCGGCGGCCCGCGCGGCGTCGACGACGTTGCGGTGCTGCTCGACGCGCTGCCCGACCTCGGACCCGGAGACGAGCACGAGGACGTCCACCCCGGCGAGCGCGGGGGCGAGCGTCTCCGGCTGTGCGTAGTCGGCCTCGCGGACCTCGACGCCGCGGTCGGCGAGGTCCGCGACCTTGGCGGTCGTGCGCGCGAGCGCGACGACCTGAGACGCGTCGGCCCCGCGGGCGAGGAGGGACTCGACGACGAGGCGGCCGAGGTGGCCGCTTGCTCCGGTGACGGCGATGGACATGCGCGGGCTCCTTCGAGTGCGGGGCGCGGCCGGTCGACCGCGCGACCACCAGCATGCGCTTACTTTTCGTAAGTGCCAACCATGAGTGAGTGCGACCTATCTCACAGCACTCGCCACAGGCGGGCGCCGTATCCTGGGGCGATGACCACCGACGCCCGTCCCGTGGAGGACACCGGACCCACCGACGCGATGGTGGCCGACGTCTTCCAGCGCGGCTGCACCTCGCGCCACGTGCTCGAGGCCGTGACCGGGCGCTGGGGCGTGCTCACGGTCGCGGGCCTGCGCGACGGCGCGGTGCGCTTCAACGCGCTCCGCCGCCGCATCGACGGGGTCAGCGAGAAGATGCTCGCGCAGACCCTCCAGTCGCTCGAGCGCGACGGCATCGTCGTGCGCGAGGTGCGGGCGAGCATCCCGCCCCACGTCGAGTACTCCCTCACCGACCTCGGGCGCCGCGTCGCGGACAGCCTCTCGGGGCTCATCGACGTCCTCGAGGGCGCGGTCGACGAGGTGTCGGCGTCCCAGCGCGCGTACGACGCGCGCCGGGACTGACCGCTCACGTCTGCGAGCGCACGTACCACCAGACGAGCGCGGCGACCACGAGCAGGCCCGCCACGACGGCGAGCACGATCTTGCCGACGCTGTAGGGACGTCGTCCGACCACCTGTCCCGTGTTCGCGTTGACCATGACCTGCCACTGCCTGCCCGCGTACACGTACGTCGCGACCCACAGCGGCAGGAGCACGAGCTTGAACATCACGTCGGCGTAGGCGGTGCGGACCGACCCCACGCGCTGCTCGTCGCCGCCGATGTCGCGCTCGACGTCCCTCCGGATCACCGGGGCCATCTTCTGCTGCGCCCGCTCGAGCCCGACGGGCGGCTCGACCTCGTAGCGCGCCGCGGCGAACCCGGCGAGGTACTCGGCGCGGAACGGCACGGCCTGCGCGAGCGGCCACGGCCCGAGCCGGGCGAGGTCGCGCTCGGCGACCTGGGACGACGCGGGCACGAGCACGTCGTCGAAGTCGCGCGCGACGTGCCCCGCGACGTGCGTCCAGCTCACGCGCCGCTCCTGGCGCTCCTGGTCCCCCTGCTTCACGGTGACGTAGTACGCGTCGCCGCGCTGCCCCGTGTACGCGGACGACGTGCGCGCGTCGAACGTCCAGTGCGGCACGTACGAGCCGTGCAGCGACTCGGTGTCCCCCACCTTCTTCAGCTCGGCCGGCGCGAACCAGCGCGAGCGGACCCACCGCCGGAACGCCTCGCGCGCCTGCGCCTGCTCGACGCCGAACGGCACGACCGCCTCCGGCTGCACGAGCCCGTCGGTCTCGGCCGCCACGACGAGGTGCCCGCCGCAGAACCGGCACGCGACGGACAGGTCCGTGCCCTGCGTCGTCGCGCCGCAGCCGTCACACACGAGGGTGCGGGCGTCGAGGAGCCCGGCGCGCACGCCCCCCTGTGCCGCGGCCCACGCGTCGAAGGAGTGCTCGTCGACCGCATCCCCCGGCGCGTGCACGATGTCGACCGTGCCGCCGCACGCGACGCAGCGCAGGTGCTGCGTGCCCGGCGCGTACGCGAGCTGCGACCCGCACGCGTCGCAGCGCGTGCGGACCAGCTCACCCCGGGTGTCGCTCACCGTCAGCCCGCCGCCGGGTCGCTGGAGGTGCCGGTCGGGGTGCCCGTCGGCGGCAGCGGCGGCGGGGTCGCGGCGAACAGCGACGCGAGCGCGGGTACCTGCCCGGCGGGCGTCCACGCGTTCATGCCCTGCTGCCAGACGAGCGAACCGCGCGTCAGGGCCCCGGACCGGACGTGGCCCGCGAGGTCCGCCGTCGTGCCGGGACCCGCCTGCGCGCCGTCCACGGCCCAGTACCAGGGCGACTCCGCGGCGGGCAGCGGCGGCGGACCGGCGGGCGCCGCCGGGGCCTGCGGGGCCGACGGCGTCCCGAGCGACTGCGCGAGCTGCTGCCCCATCGCGGCCCCGAGGCCCATCCCCGCACCGAGGCCCAGGCCGTCGCCCGCCCCGCCGGGGTTCCCCGCCGCGGTCTCGATCGCGTTCGCCGCCTGGAACCTCGTGTACTGGTCGAGGTTCCCGACGACGGCCATCTGGGTCCGCTTGTCGAGCGCCGCCTCGACCTCGGGCGGGAAGGAGACGTTCTCGAGGACGAAGCGCCGGACGGCGATGCCGTACTCCGACAGGTCCTCCGAGAGCTGGCCCGCGAGGCGCGTGGCGATCTGGCCCTGGTTCGCGGCGAGGTCGACCGCCGCGACGCCGGCCTCCGCGAGCGCCGGCCCGAGCTGGCCGACCACGAGGCGGCGGAAGTAGTCGCCGATCTCGTCGGTGCGGAACTGCGGGTCGGTGCCCACGAGCTGGTGCAGCAGCGCCGCCGGGTCCACGACCTGCAGCGCGTACGTGCCGAACGCGCGCAGCCGCACAGCGCCGAGCTCCGGGTCGCGCAGGATCACCGGGTTCTGCGTGCCCCACGTGAGGTCGGTGAGCTGGCGCGTCGTGACGAAGTAGACCTCCGCCTTGAACGGTGAGCTGAACCCGTGCTTCCAGCCCTGCAGCGTCGACAGGATCGGCAGGTTCTTGGTCTCGAGCGTGTACGTGCCCGGCCCGAACACGTCGGCGAGCCGGCCCTCGCTCACGAAGACGGCGCTCTGCCCCTCGCGCACGACGAGCTTCGCCTGGTTCTTGATCTCGTTGCCCTGGCGCGGGAAGCGCCAGACGATCGTGTCCCGGCTCTCGTCGAGGAACTCGACGATGTCGATCAGCTGGCCGCGCAGCTTCTCCATGAAGCTCATCCGGACTCCTTCGCTCGTCGTGCGGGACGGTCGTCGGCGAGCAGGTCCGCGACCCGCCGCGTCGCCCCGGCGCGCCGAGCATAGCGGCATCCCAGCCTGCCGATGAAACCCCCAAGGCTTGGTAAAAACGACTGGTCGCCGCGCGGTCGTGTCCAGGCCGACGAACCCGCGGCTGCGGCCCACGGACGAGGCCGCCCGAGGAGGGACCCGGTGTTCGGCGGCACCTATCCTGGCCGGGTGCCGACCCCGCCGACGACCGCGCCCGCGACGCCCACCGTCGCCGTCCTCCTCGCGGCCGGGGCCGGGACGCGCCTCGGCCGCGGCCCCAAGGCGCTGCTCCCCCACCGCGGCGGGACGCTCGTCGAGCACGCGACGAGGACCCTGCTCGCGGGCGGGTGCGACGCCGTCGTCGTGGTGCTCGGCGCCGAGGCCGCGCGCGTGCGTGCCGGGTCGTCGCTCGACGGCCCCGGGGTGCGCGTCGTCGAGAACCCCGACTGGGCCACCGGGATGGCCTCGTCCCTGCGCGTCGGCGTCACCGCCGCTCTGGACCTGGTCCCCGCCCGGGTCGTCGTCGCGCACGTGGACCAGCCCGGCGTCGGGCCCGACGACGTCGCGCGCCTCCTCGCCGCGCACCGCCCCGGGCGCGTGACGGCATCGCGGTGGCTCGCCGCCGCCGAGGGCGTGTCGCAGGGCGCGGTGGGGTCGCAGGGCGCTGCCGACGACGCTCCGGGCGCGGAGCGCGCGCCGACGGCGGGACGACCTCGGTGGGCGCACCCGCTCGTCCTCGACGCCGCGCTCGCGGGACCCGCCGCCGCGAGCGCCCGCGGCGACCACGGCGCGCGCGACTTCCTGCGCGCCCACGCCGACCTGGTCGACGTCGTCGACCACCCCGGCGACGGCCGCGACCTCGACACCGCGGCCGACCTCGACCTCCTCGACCCGCCGCCCCGCCCCCGCTGAGTGCATGAAACAGTCGCGCCGACCGACGTCGGACGCGACTGTCTCACGCACTCAGCGGGTGGGGGTGGCGGCCTTGATGCCCAGGTAGACGCGGTCGCGGGCGAGCGGGAGCTCCGTGAACCGCACGCCCGTCGCGGCGCGGACCGCGTTGGCGAGCGCGGGCGCGACGGGGTTGAACGGGCTCTCGCTCATCGACTTCGCGCCCATCGGGCCCACCGTGTCCGACGTCCGCGCGAAGTAGACCTCGCTGCGCGGGGTGTCCGCGAACGTGGGCAGGTGGTACTGGCGGAAGATGTCCGTCGTGACGCGGCCCGACTCGTCGACCACCACGTTCTCGTAGAGCGCCGCGCCGAGGGCCTGCGCGATGCCGCCCTCGACCTGGCCGCGGCACTGGCGCGGGTTGACGACCTCCCCGGCGTCGGCGGCCTGGACCGACTGGAGGATGCGGATCTCCCCCGTCCCGCGGTGCACCGCGACGCGGAAGCCGTGCACGTTGAACGCGACGGAGCGCGGGGTGCCGCCCCAGCGGCCCTCGGCGACGAGGTCGATCCCCGCGTCGCCGGCGGCGCGTGCGACGTCGGCCAGCGGCAGGACCGTCCCGGCGCAGTCGACGCCGCCGGGCACGAGCCGGCAGTCGCCGGGCGCCGCGCCCGCGACCCCGGCCGCGACCTTGAGCACGGCCTCGGCAAGATCTTGTGCGGCGGCGAGCGACGCCTTGCCCGCGACGACCGTGCCGGTGGACCCGAACGCCCCGGTGTCGTGCTCGACGAGGTCGGTGTCGGACTGCCGCACGACGACGTCGGCGGCGTCCTGCCCGAGCGCGCCGGCGACGAGCTGGGCGTGGACGGTCGTCGTGCCGTTGCCGAACTCGGCGGTCCCGACCTCGGCCTGGACGACCCCGTCCGGCCGGATCCGCACGCGGGCGTGCGAGTAGTGCCCGCGGGGCGGGACGGTGTCGATCATGGACAGCGCCGTCCCCTCGCCGACACCCCACTCCGGGCCCAGGTCCGGGAGCGCGTCCGGCCCGGACCCGGCGCCCGCCCCGTACGCGGCGACGTCGCGCGCCCGGCCCCGTGCGAGCGCGTCGGCGGCCAGGTCGAGGCACTGGTCGAGCCCGTAGCTGCCGTAGAGCACGTCCTCCTCGGGGGTCGGGTGCGTGGAGAGCATGGGGTCGCCGTCGCGCACGACGTTGCGCCGCCGCAGCTCGACCGGGTCCATCCCGAGCCGGCGCGCGAGCTCGTCGACCGCCGACTCGACCGCGAAGATCATCTGCGACAGCCCGTACCCGCGGAACGCGCCCGCGGGCACCGTGTTCGTGTAGACGCAGTGGGCGTCGACCTTCTTGTTGTCGCACCGGTAGACGGCGAGCGACTCGCCGCACCCGTGGAACATGACGCCCGGGCCGTGGTTCCCGTACGCCCCGGTGTTGCTGAGGACGTCGAGGTGCAGCGCGGTGAGGGTGCCGTCGCGGCGCGCGCCCGCGCGCACGCGGATGCGGAACGGGTGGCGCGTCGTCGTGCCGACGAACTGCTCGCGGCGCGTGAGCTCGAGCTGCACGGGCCGGCCGAGCCGCAGGGTCGCGAGCGCGACGACGTCCTCCGTGAGCACCTCCTGCTTGCCGCCGAACCCGCCGCCGACGCGCTCGCAGTGCACGCGCACGCGCTCCGGGTCGAGGTCGAGGACGCGCGCCAGGTGACGGCGCGCGAGGAACGGCACCTGCGTGGACGACCGCACGACGAGCCGCCCGTCGTCGTCGAGCGACGCGACGGCGCAGTGCGTCTCGAGCGCCGCGTGCTGCACGCGGTGGGTGCGGTACGTGGCCTCGTGCACGACGTCGGCCTCCGCGAGCCCGCGCTCGACGTCGCCGAGCTCGCTGTGCACCTCGGCGACGACGTTCGCCTCCGGCCGCGAGACGCGCGCGGCGGCGGCGTCGAGCTCGGGGTGCACGAGCGGGGCGCCGGGCGCCATGGCCTCTTCCGGGTCGACGACGGCGGGCAGCGGCTCGTACTCGACGCGGACCCGACGCACGCCCTCCTCGGCCGCGGCGACGGTGTCGGCGACGACGGCCGCGACCCGCTGGCCGACGTGCCGCACGACGTCGTCGAGGATCCGCGTGTCGTCGGGGTCGTCGGTGAACAGCTCGTGCTGCGCGGTCGAGAACCGGGTCGCGGGAGCGTCCTCGTGCGTGAGCACGGCGTGCACGCCGGGCACCGCGAGCGCGTCCGTGGTGTCGATCGCGACCACGCGCGCGTGCGCGTGCGGGGAGCGCACGAGCTTGAGGTGGAGCAGGCCCGGGTAGTCGGCCGGGTCCACGTCGAGCGTGTACCGCACCGTCCCGGTGACGATCCCCCGCCCCGTCGGCGCGGGCACGTCGCGCCCGAACGCCCGACCCGCCGAGGGAGAGGCCTGGTCACCCGAGGTAGAGGCCCGGTCGCCGCCCGACGGCGCGCGCTCGCCCGTGCCCGGTGCGGTCCCGGTCGTGTCGCCGCGGTCGAGGACGGCGTCCTCGATCGCGCGGTACCCGGTGCAGCGGCACAGGTTGCCCTTGAGGTTGCGCGGCAGGTTCTCGCGCTGCGCGTCGTCGAACGTCGCGGCGGTCATGATCATCCCGGCGGTGCAGAACCCGCACTGGAAGCCCTGCGCGTCGAGGAACTGCTGCTGCACCGGGTGCAGCGCGTCCTGCGGGCCGTGGGGGGCGTGGTCGCACGCGCCCGCGGGCTCGTCCCCGGCCGCGCCGCCCGGGCACGACGTCGCCGCGAGCCCCTCGATCGTCGTCACCTCGTGACCGGCCGCGCGTCGTGCGGGGTAGACGCACGAGTGCACGGGGACGCCGTCGACGTGCACGGTGCACGCGCCGCAGTCACCGCCGTCGCACCCCTTCTTCACGCCGAGCGCGCCCTGCTCGCGCAGGTAGGTGCGCAGGCACTGGCCCGCCCGCGGCTCGGTGCGGGCGGTGCGGCCGTCGATCGTCACCGGCGGGGCCGGGTGCGGGGCGGGCGTCGTCGTCATCGGAGGCCTCCGTCCGAGGTCGTGCCGTCGACGAGCTCCGCGCGGATCTGCTCGCCGAGGCGGTAGGTCATGTCCCGGCGCCACTCGGGCAGCCCGTGGATGTCGTCGTGGTAGAGGTCGGCGGGGATCGCGCCGTCGAGCGTGGTGACGAGGTCGGCGGCGGTGGGCAGCGCGTCCGCCGCGAAGCGGAGCTGCACGGGCCGGCGCGTCGAGGCGGTGACCGTGAGGACGAAGGCGCCCCCGGCGTCGGGCGGGTCGACCCGGCCGACGAGCAGCACGCCGGAGCGCCCGAGGTTGGACAGCGACAGGCGGCGGAACGCCGTGCGCGAGCGCAGCGCGTGGTCCGGCAGACGGATCGCGCGCAGGAGCTCCCCGGGCGCGAGCGTGTTGCGCAGCTCGCCCGTGACGAGGTCGACGACGGGCTGCTCCCGGCGGGTGCCGCCCGGCCCCCAGACCTCCGCGACGCCGTCGAGCGCCGCGGTGAGCGAGATCATCGGCCCGGCCGGCAGGGACGTGCAGACGTTGCCTCCGACGGTCGACGTGTTCCAGATCTTGAACGACGCGACGAAGCTGTCGCAGCACGGCCGCACGAGGTCCAGCGCGCGCCACCGCTCGCGCACGGGCGCGGCCTGCGCGCTCTCCTCGAACGCCCACAGCTCGGCGACGGTGCACGTCGCGGCGATCTCGAGCCCGTCGTCGGTGACCGTCAGCGCGGGCCACCCCGCGCTCGTCAGGTCGAGCAGGCGCCGGAGCGTCTCGCTGCCGTAGGAGAACAGGACGGTCCCGCCCGCGAGCCACGCGTCGCCCTCGCGCCATTCGGCGGGGTCGGCGGTCGGGACGAGGTCGGTGACGGTGCCCAGGTCCATCAGGGGGCCTCCTCGGGGTGGGGGCGGTGCGTCGGTGCACCGTCCGGTCGTGCGGCGGACTCCGCGTGGAGCGGGCCCGAGCTGCTGCTGAGCGGGACGACGGCGGAGCGCCCGTGCCGGGTGGCGACGAGCTCCGCGGTGACGGAGACGGCGACCTCCTCGGGCGTGACGGCGCCGAGGTCGAGCCCGATGGGCGACCGCAGACGCGCGAGCGCGGCCTCGCCCACGCCCTCGGCACGCAGCGCGGCGGCGCGCTGGGCGTGCGAGCGGCGCGAGCCCATCGCGCCGACGTACGCGAGCGGGAGGTCCAGCGCGAGCCGCAGGAGCGGCACGTCGAACTTCGCGTCGTGCGTGAGCACGGCGACGGCGGTCCGCGCGTCGAGCCGGCCCGCGGCGGCCTCCGCGGCGAGGTAGCCGTCGGGCCAGTCGACGACGACCTCCGCCTCGGGGAAACGGCGTGGGTCCGCGAACACCTCGCGCGCGTCGACGAGCGTCACGCGGTAGCCGAGGAGCCGGACGTGCCGCACGAGCGCGCCCGCGAAGTCGTTGGCCCCGCACACGAGGAAGCGCGGCGCGGGCAGCCGCGTCTCGACGAGCAGCGTGACCGGCTCGACGTCGTCGCACGGGTCACCCGGGACGGCGGCTCCTGCCCGGACCGGCGCGCCGGCGCGCGCCTCGGGCGACGACGGACGCGCGCCCGGCCCGCCGTGCGCCGCGTGCACGGTCGCCGTGCCGCCCGCGCGCAGCACCGCCACGACCTGCGCCGCGGCGGCGGCCAGGCTGTCGGGGCCGACGAGCCCGCGCAGCACCCGGGCGACCGCTGCCTCGTCGGCGGCGCCCGGGTCGTCCACGACGACGGCCGTGCGCGCGCCGCCGTCGATGCGGCGGACGAGGGCCACGGGCGCGGCGGGCTCTTCTCGCGCCGCGAGCGCGTGCAGGGCGCGCGTCGCGTCGTCGTCCGGCAGGACAGGCTGGACGTGGACGTCCAGCGTCCCGCCGCAGCTCAGCCCGACGGCGAACGCGTCGTCGTCGCTGTACCCGAACGTCTCGCGGTGGCTCGTGCCGGACGCGATCGCGTCGAGCGCCGCGGCGTGGACGGCGCCCTCGACGCACCCGCCGGACAGGCTGCCGAGCACGGCGCCGTCGGCGCGGACCGCCATCGCGGTGCCGACCGGGCGCGGCACGGACCCCGACGCGGCGACCACCGTCGCCACGGCGAAGGGCGGCTGCCCCGGACCGAGCCAGGGGGCGAGCCGGTCGACGATGTGGAGCATCGTGGCCTCGCTTCCGCAGGGTGCCGGCGTACCGGCGTCCTTCCAGTGAACCCTTGCGGTGAGTCCCCTGCGTGTCCTGGCCCGCGTCCGCTGTGACGCGCCCGAAACACAGGGCTTGAATCCGCCGTGGACCCCCTCCGACCCACGAAGAGGAGTTCCGCCTGATGGAATTACAGTTCCATTCGACGAACTCCACGCTAGCACGGGGTGAGGCGCAGGTCACCGTCCCGGCGCGGCGGACGACTACCATCGGCCCATGACCGCCGTCTCGCTCGGGATGCCCAGGGTGCGGTCCGCCGCGCCTCCGGGCGCCCCGGACGGCCTCGACCCGGCCCGCCCGGCGACCGACGCGCTCGTCGACCGGTACGGCCGCGTGGCGCGCGACCTGCGCATCTCCATCACCGAGAAGTGCTCGCTGCGGTGCACGTACTGCATGCCCGCCGAAGGGCTGCCCGCGATCCCCCGCGAGGACCTGCTCACGCCCGACGAGATCGGCCGCGTCGTCCGGGTCGCGGTGGCGCGGCTCGGCATCACCGACGTCCGGTTCACCGGCGGCGAGCCGCTCCTGCGGAACGACCTCGCCGACATCCTGCGCGCCGCGCGCGCCGCCGCGCCGGGCGTGTCCCTCTCGCTGACGACCAACGCGATCGGCCTCGACAAGCGCGTCCGCGGGCTCGTCGACGCCGGGCTCGACCGCGTGAACATCTCCCTCGACTCGGTCGACCGCGCGCACTTCGCGCGCCTCACGCGGCGCGACCGCCTGCCCGACGTGCTCGCCGGGATCCGGGCCGCGCTCGACGTCGGCCTCGCCCCGGTGAAGCTCAACGCCGTCCTCATGCCCGAGACGCTGGCGGGCGCGGCCGACCTCCTCGCGTGGGCCGTCGAGCACGGCTGCCACCTGCGGTTCATCGAGCAGATGCCGCTCGACGCCGACGGCCGCTGGACACGCGACGACCTCGTCTCCGCGACGGACCTCCTGGACGTGCTGGGCACCCGCTTCGACCTGCTCGAGGTCGGGCGCGACGACCCGTCGGCGCCCGCCGAGGAGTGGCTCGTGGACGGCGGACCCCAGACGGTCGGCGTCATCGCCTCCGTCACGCGCTCGTTCTGCGGCGCGTGCGACCGCACCCGGCTCACCGCCGAGGGCACGGTGCGCTCGTGCCTGTTCGGCGACGACGAGACCGACCTGCGCGCGATCCTGCGCTCGGACGACCTCGACGAGGACGAGCGCGACGACGCCCTCGCCCGCGCGTGGCAGGGCGCGATGTGGCGCAAGCCGCTCGCGCACGGCAGCGACGCCCCGACGCTCGCCGCCGACGCCTTCGCGGCGACGACGCGCAGCATGGGCGCGATCGGCGGCTGAGCCGCGCACCGGCAGTGGTGGCGCAGATCATAGGGTGAAGCCGGTCACCTCGGTGCATCAGCCCAGGTCAGAGCCGCCGTCTCTTCCTACCATGGATCTCGTGACGACGATCTCTCCCGCACCCACCAACCGCCCCTCCTCCTCGATCTCCGGCGCGTCCTCGACGACCCCGGACAACAGCGCGTCCGCGCTCCCGATCTACCGCACCGACGAGCGGTCCGGCTCCTGGAAGGCCGGCACCAAGAGCGTCCTGGGCGCGGCCGTCGGCGCCGTCGTCGGGGTCGTCGTGCTGAGCTGGTTCGGTCTCGTCCTCGGGACCGCCGTCGGCCTCGGCATCGGCATGCTGCTCGACAACCGCCCCACCGCGCGCTGACCCGACCGTCCCCTCCCGGCCCGAGCGGCCGGGCAACCCGCCCGACATCGTCGTCGCCCGGCGGTCCCGAAGGAACTCACGAGAGGCGAGAAGTGGCCCCTCCCCGGCTCCGGCCGGGGGCCACTTCTCGCCTCTCGTCGTCTGGCCGGCGGTCCGGGGGCGTGGCCCTACAGCCCGACCCACTCCGAGACGCCGTCGTCGAAGTGCTGGCGCTTCCAGATCGGCACCTCGGCCTTGATGCGCTCGACGAGCAGCGAGCAGGCCTCGAACGCCTCGCGGCGGTGGCCCGCGGCCGCGGCCGCGACGAGCGCGACGTCACCGATCCCCAGGCTGCCGTACCGGTGGACCGCGGCGACCCGCAGCCCCGTCTCGGTCGACACGTGCGCGACGCAGCGCCGGATCACGGCCGTGGCGTCGGGGTGCGCCTCGTAGTCGAGCCGCGTCACGCCCCGACCGCCGTCGACGTCGCGCACCACGCCGCGGAACGTCACGACCGCCCCGCACTTCGGCCCCCCGACGGCCTCCTCGACGGCGCGCGACACGGCGTCGTCGAGCACGTCCGTCGTCACACGGCTGGGATCCGTGGGCGGCGCGCCGCCGTCCGAGTCCTGCGTCACAGCTCCCGCACCTCCACCTCGGTCCCGGCGTCCCACTCTGTCACGTCGGCCGGGACGTCCACGAGCACGTCCGCGCGCGCCATCGACGCGACGAGGTGGGAGCCCGCTCCCCCGACGACGCGCACCGTGCCCCCCGGACCCGTCGCGCCCCGCAGGAGCTGCCGCTTGCCCGCGGGCGAGGTCAGCGGCTCGGCGAGCACCGCCGTGCGCACGCGCTCGGCGCCGGGCAGGCCCGCGGCCCGCTCGAGCGGCTCGCGCAGGAACATCGCGAACGACACCTGCGCGCTCACCGGGTTGCCCGGGAAGGTGAGCACGGGCACCCCGTCCACGGTGCCGAACCCCTGCGGCCCGCCCGGCTGCATCGCGACCGAGCGGAACGTCACGTCCGACGACGCACCCCCGCCGAGGACGTCCTTGACCACCTCGTACGCGCCCTGCGACACGCCTCCCGACGTCACCACGAGGTCCGCGACCGCCGCGGCCTCGGCGAGCACGACGGCGAACCGCTCGGCGTCGTCGCCGCACCGGGCCGTGAGCACCACGTCGCCGCCCGCGCGCCGCACGGCGGCACCGAGCGCGTCGGCGTTCGCGTCGAAGACCTGCCCGGGGCCCGGGGTCTCTCCCGGGCCGACGAGCTCCGACCCCGTCGACAGGACCGCGACGCGCGGCCGCGCGACGACCCGGACGCGCCCGACCCCGCACGCCGCGGCGGCGGCCAGGTGGTGCGGCGCGAGGACCGCCCCGTCGGGCAGCAGGACGTCGCCGGGGCGGACGTCGGAGCCCGCCTCGCGCACGAAGTCCCCCGCGGCCCGCGGTACCCGGACCTCGACGGCCTCCGCCGTGCCCGGCGCGGCGAGAGCGTCTCCGGCCGCCGGACCGGTGCGGTCGTCCCGCGCCGCACCCGTGGGCGTGCGGGCGAACGTCCCGGTCGCGGTGTCCTCGACGGGCACGACGGCGTCCGCCCCCTCGGGAACGGGCGCGCCCGTCATGATGCGGGCGGCCGTGCCCGGCGCGAGCCGGGGCGGGACGCCGGGCGCCGCCGCGATCTCGGCGACCACGTCCAGCCGGACGGGGGCCTGCGCCCGCGCGTCGGCGACGTCCGCGGCGCGGACGGCGTACCCGTCCATCTGCGAGTTGCGGAACAGCGGGACGGCGACGGGCGCGACGAGGTCCCCCGCGAGGACCCGGCCGAGCGCGTCGGCGAGGTCGACGTCCTGGGTGCGGGCGCGCCGTCGGTCCGCGTCCGCGAGGGGTGCGAGGAGGGCCGCGACGTCCGCGCGGTGCTCGTCGACGCTCACCCGTGCTGTCCCGGCCATGCCCGTCCTTCCCGTTCCCCGCACGCCGACGGGCCACCCGGAGGAGCGGGCGACCCGTCGGCCGTGCGGTCGATGTCGAGGCTCAGCCTCCCACGACCGCGGTGAGCGGACCGCGCACGAAGTACACGACGAACCCGGCCGCGACCACCCACAGCAGCGGGTGGACGTCGCGCGCCCGCCCGCACGCGGTCCGCAGCAGGACCCACGTGACGAACCCGATGCCGATGCCGTTCGCGATCGAGTACGTGAGCGGCATCGTCACGATCGTGAGGAACACCGGCAGCGTCACCGTGAAGTCGGTGAGGTCGATCTCCTTGATCTGGCCCATCATCATCGCGCCCACGACGACGAGCACCGCGCTCGCGACCTCGATCGGCACCACCGCCGTGAGCGGCGTGAGGAACATCGCGACGAGGAAGAGCCCGCCCGTGACGACCGAGGCGAGGCCCGTCCGCGCGCCCTCGCCCACGCCCGCCGCCGAGTCGACGAACACCGTGTTCGACGACGACGACGTCGCCCCGCCGACGACCGCGCCCACGCCCTCGACGACGAGCGCCGACTTGATGCGCGGGAAGTTGCCGTCCGCGTCGGCGAGGCCGCCCTGCTTGGCGAGCCCCGTCATCGTGCCCATCGCGTCGAAGAAGTTCGTGAAGAACAGCGTGAACACGAGCATCGTCGCCGCGAGCGCCCCGATCCGGTCGAACGCGCCGAACGAGAGCTGCCCGAACAGGCTGAGGTCGGGCACCGACACGAGCGAGCTGGGCAGCGCCGGCACGGTGAGGTGCCAGCCGCCGGGATTCGTCTCCGACGCCGGGCCGAGGTGCAGCACGGACTCGGCGACGATCGCGACGACGGTCGTCGCGACGAGCCCGATCAGCAGCCCGCCCTTGACCTTGCGGGCCACGAGGACGCCCATGGTGAGCAGCCCGACGACGAAGACGAGCGTCGGGACCGAGGTGATGGAGCCGCCGTCGCCGAGCTGCACGGGCGGCCCGCCCGGGGTGCGCGTGACGAACCCCGCGTCGACGAACCCGATGAACGCGATGAACAGGCCGATGCCGACCGTGATCGCGGCCTTGAGCTGGCGCGGGACGGCGTTGAAGATCGCCGAGCGCGCGCCCGTCACGGCGAGCAGCACGATGAGCAGGCCGTTGACGAGCACGAGCCCCATCGCCTCGGGCCACGTGACGTCGCCGATGACGGCGACGGCGAGGAACGAGTTGATGCCCAGCCCGGCCGCGAGCGCGAACGGGAGGTTCGCGACGAGCCCGAACAGGATGGTCAGGCCACCGGCGGCGAGGCCGGTCATCGCGCCGACCTGCGCCGTCTGGAGCCAGCCGCCCGCGACGTCGACGGGCGCGTTCTCGGCGCTCGTCCCGCCGAGGATGAGGGGGTTGAGGATGACGATGTACGCCATCGCGAAGAAGGTCACCAGCCCGCCGCGGAGCTCGCGCCCCGTGGTCGATCCGCGCTCGGTGATCCGGAAGAAGCGGTCGAGCCGGCCGGCGGCCGGCCCCGTGCCGCGTGCGTCGTCGTTCCCGGCGGTCTGCCGCCGCATGCCGAGGAGAGTCACGTCCTTGTGCCCTTTCCCGAGGTACCGATCGACCGCGCGGCCGGTCAGTACTCGACCCGGGAGTCGAGGGCGCGCCAGGCGTCGAACGGCGCGGTGGCGGTGGCCGTGCGCTCGTGCACGACCTGCATGACCCGGTCGGCCGGGTCGGCGTCGAAGAAGTCGTAGAAGGCGGCGTCGTCGAAGCCGGCGCGCGCGGCGTCGTACCGGTCGGCGGCGTAGTGCACCGCGTGCACGCGCGCCCAGAGGGCGGACGCGAGGCACATGGGGCACGGCTCGCAGCTCGAGTAGAGCGTCGCGCCCGTGAGGTCAAAGGTGCCGAGCGCGGCGCACGCGCGCCGGATCGCGGTGACCTCGGCGTGCGCGGTGGGGTCGTTGTCCTGCGTGACCCGGTTGTTGCCCTCGAACACCTGCCCGTCGGCGGTGACGACGACGGCGCCGAAGGGTCCTCCGGCGTGCGCGACGCTGTCGACCGCGAGGGCGACGGCTCGGTCCAGGTGTGCTGTGTCCACGACAAGAGTGTCCATGGTGAGTCTCCACGGTTCGGGCAGCGACGCCGGGTGCTCCGCCTCCGGCGTCCGGGCTCGTCGGTGAGCCGGGAGGAGGCGGCCGGCGGGCCGCTGCAGGCGAGTTGTCACGTCCGCCTGGTAGGTAGCTGCCGGTGTCGGATCGATCGTGTCGACCACCGAGCGTGTCGCTCGGCCCGGGCCCGCCGTTGGCACTCTCGACGGTAGCAGCGCGTGACGGACGCCACAAGGGTTTCGGAAGAACTTTTCCGAGATGCGGATATGTCGGACGGACAGAGCCCCGCGCTCGATGCTCCCGCGAGGTCTGTTGCGGAAGGATCTGCCGCCCGGAAGAGTTGTCCCAGCGCAGGTCCGACGCCCGGGGCGTCGCCCCGTCCCGACCCACCCGGAGGCCCAGTGACCGAGCCCGCTCCGCCGTCGTCCCTCCCCGTCGTCCGCGTCCCCGCCCGACCGGGCCCGCCGCTGCGCTTCCAGCTCCGCCCCGTGGCGCCCTCGCTCCGCTCGTTCCTCGCGACCGAGGCGGGCGGCGCCGTCCTGCTCCTCGCCGCCACGGTCGTCGCGCTCGTGTGGGCGAACTCCGCGTGGTCCGGCGCCTACGACGCGCTCTGGTCCACGGAGGCGGGCTGGCGCGTCGGGCCGTGGACGTTCGAGATGGACCTGCACCACTGGGTCAACGACGCCGCGATGGCCGTGTTCTTCCTCGTCATCGGCCTCGAGATCAACCGCGAGGTGACGAGCGGCGAGCTCCGCAACCGCCGCACCGTCGCCGTCCCGGCGCTGGGCGCGCTGGGCGGCCTCGCCGTGCCCGCGCTGATCTACCTCGCGTTCAACGTGGGGTCCCCCGCGCAGCACGGCTGGGGCATCGTCATGTCGACGGACACCGCGTTCCTCGTCGGCATCCTCGCACTGTTCGGGCCGCGCTGCCCCGACCAGCTCCGGCTCTTCCTCCTCACGCTCGCCGTCGTCGACGACATCGGCGCCATCACCGTCATGGCGCTCTTCTACACCGACGACCTGTGGCTCCCGGGGCTCGGCGTCGCCGCCGTGCTCGTCGCCGTGATCCTCGTGCTGCGCTGGCTCGGCGTCTGGCGCCTCACGCCGTACGCGTTCGCCGGGATCGCGCTGTGGGGCGCGGTGTACGCCTCGGGCGTGCACGCGACGCTCGCGGGCGTGCTCGTGGGCCTGCTCGTGCCGTCGGGCTCGTCGCGACCCGTGGACGTCGCCGTCGTGCCGAAGTACGCCAAGCGGCTCGCGCAGGAGACGACGGCGGAGCGCGAGCACCTCACCGAGCTCGCCGCGCGCGCGGCCGTGCCCACGAGCGAGCGCCTCCAGCGCGTGCTGCACCCGTGGAGCGCGTACGTCGTCGTGCCCGTCTTCGGCCTCGCGAACGCGGGCGTGCGGCTCGACGGCGAGTCGCTGCGCGCCGCCGCCACGTCGCCCGTGACGATCGGCGTCGCCGTCGCGCTCGTCGTGGGCAACGCCGTCGGCATCTTCGGGGCCGCGACGCTGGCCCTGCGGCTCGGCCTCGGCGACCTCCCGGGGCGGGTGCGCTATTCCCACCTGCTCGGCGGGGCGATCCTCGCCGGCATCGGGTTCACCATCTCGCTCTTCATCGCCGAGCTCGCGTTCGACGACGAGGCGCTCATCGAGCAGGCCAAGATCGGCATCCTCGCGGGCTCGCTCGTCGCCGCCGTGCTCGGCTCCGTGGCGCTCCGGCTCTTCGGCGAGCGCTGGCCCCTGTGCTCGCCCGGGGCGGACGGCCCGCCGCCCGAGCTGCCGCCGCTCCCCTGGCACCCGCCCGCGACCACGTGACCGCACGGCGCGGCGCGGCGCGGCACGGCGCGGGCCGGGGTCCGGCCGGCCGGGCGCTCGGGCCTGCGCGGTGACCTACGACCGCGCGGCGGCGATCGCGGCCCGCAGGCCCTCGGCGGTGACGCGGCCGCGGTAGCGGACGCCGTCGACGAAGAGCGTCGGGGTGCCCTGCACGCCGACCGCGAGCGCGTCGGCGTAGTCGCGCTGCACCGGGGCGGCGTGCTGCTGGGCCGCGTCCCCGACGACCGACGCGCCGTCGAGCCCGAGCTCCTCGGCCCGCTCGGCGAGCCCGGCCTCGCCGAGCTGGTCCTGGTGCGCGAACAGCGCGGCCTGCATCTCCCAGAACCTGCCCTGGGCGGCGGCCGCCTCGACGGCGAGCGCGGCCGACAGCGCGTGCGGGTGGATCTCGAACAGCGGGAAGTGGCGGAACACGAGGCGCACCCGGCCGCCGGAGGACTCGACGACCTGCCGCAGCACCGGGGCGGCGGCGGCGCAGTACGGGCACTCGAGGTCGCCGAACTCGACGATGGTGACGGGCGCGGCGGGGTCCCCGAGGACGTGCGCGTCGGCAGGGACGAGCTGCTCGGCCGGGACGCGGTCGGGGGTCTGCTCGCTCACGCTGCCCAGCATGGCACGCGGGCGGCACCCGTGGTCAGGCGAGGGCGAGCGGCCGGGTCTCCTGGGCGGCGCCCGGCACCGGCTCGACGAGGCGTGCGAGGTCCGGGCCCGCGCTGTCGCGCCACCAGCCGAGGTTCCGCGCGTGGCGCGCGTAGACCGACGCGGGGTCGGCGCTGAGCGTCACGGCCGTCTCGGCGAGGAGGACGGCGTCGACGGTCTCGGGCGGGGTCGGGACGCCCGCGAGGACCCGCAGCGCGCCGCGGAAGCGCGGGCGGTGGTGCAGGCGCTTGACGAGGTTGAGCGCGCCGAAGAGCAGCCCGGGGCGGACCCGGCAGACGAGCTCGTCGTCGCGGTGGAGCTGCGCGCGCAGGCGCTCCTCATCGACGACGAGACCGCGCGCGACGGCCTCGCCGAGCATCCACAGCAGCGCGGTGTCCGAGAGGGCGCGCGCCCGCGCGCCGCCGCCGACGTCGCTGTGCCCGCCGGGGAACCAGACCTGCTTGACCCGGGACGCCATGGCCACGGGCACGTCCCACAGGCACGGCTCGAACGTGATGCGGCGGTCGTCGATGGCGAGCGCCTGGCGGGCGCACCGGACGTCGGTCGACAGACGCAGGTCGTGGAACCGGCTGCGGCGGCGTGACAGCCCGGGGACGCCGAGCGCACCCACCGTGTCGAACACCCCGAGGAACGCGACGGGCACGTGGTCGTGGCAGTACGCGGCGCGGAACGTGCGGGCACGCTCGGCCCGGCGGGCGGGGTCGCGGTCGCGGTAGACCTCCTCGGCCTCGCACAGGTGGTCGCGCGCGAGCGCGTCCTGGGTGAGCAGCCCGACGGTCGCGACCATGCCGACGACGCTGCGCGCCGTGTACGCGCCGCGGCTGAACCCGAAGACGTAGATCTCGTCGCCGGGCTCGTAGTTGAGCGCGAGATGCCGGTACCCCGCGACGACGTTGCGCGTCAGGCCGTACCCGAACGCCCCGCCGAGGAGCCGGTCGACGAGGTAGCCCTGCGCCCCGACCCCCTCGACGGAGAACACCATCTGCTGGACGCCGTCCGGTCCGATGCCGGTGCGGACCGAGCGCGCGATCTTCTCGATGTTCGACACGCTCGCGTTCACCGGCGAGTTCCACGTGCCGTCGCAGCACAGCACCAGCCGCTTCATGGTCCCTCCTCGATCCGCCCCCGGCGGCGCGTCGGGGACACCATCTGGGGAGGGTCGTCGCGCCCCGGCTGATGCACGACGGCGCCCGCCGACGCACGGACCGGTCGGGGTTCGTGAGCAAGCCGTGAGCGTGTCCGTGCGCACCCCCGGATCCGTCCGGGACGGTCGCCGTCGTGCCGTAGGTTCTGGCGGTGTGACCGCCACGAGCACCGCCCCGCCCGCCGGCCCCGCGGACCACCCGCCGGGTGGTCGGGAGCGCCGGCACGCGCGCGAGCCGCGCCGGCACCGGGGCGCGTGGATCGCGGCCGTCGTGGCGCTCGTCCTCGTCCTCGGCGGGGGCGGCGGGGCGTTCGCGTGGTACCGGGACACGGAGTACGACGCGCTGGCCGACCGGACCGCGACCGCCGAGGACCTCCTCGCGGCGTCGGACGGGAAGGTCGCCGACCCGGCGGTCCGGGCCGCGCTGACGACCGAGGTGGACGACGCCCGCGCCCTGCTCACGGCGCCGTTCCTCGACCGGATGACCACGGGTACGGACGCGGCGGACCGGTCGCTCGTGTCGGCCTCGGACGCCGTGCACGCCTCGATGCTCGACCACGCGCGCGACGAGGTGACCGCGGCGCGCGCGAGCCTCGCACCCGCCCGCGAGCTCGGCGAGAAGATCTACGCCGCGACGGAGGGCCTCGGCGCCGACGAGGCGGTCCGGGCCCGGCTGCGCGACGCGCTGGACACCGCGGCCGCGGCCGACGACGCCGCGGAGGCGGGGCTCGCGGGCGACGACCTCGCGACGCTCGAGCAGGCGGTGCTCGACCTGGGCGCGGGCCTCGGGGTCGTGAGCACGTCGACGGAGGAGACGTCGGTCGCGCAGGACGCCGTCTCGTGCCCGGCGCCGGACCAGGTGTGGGACCCCGACGGCGGCCGGGTGCCCGACTCCGCCCTCGCGCCGATCCCGTGGTCGCCCGGCGACCGGGTGCGCGCCGACGTGCTGGACGGGCTCGTCGCCCTCGACGCCGCGCACGTCGAGCGGTTCGGCGTGCACCTGACGATCAACTCCTCCTACCGGACGTTCGAGGAGCAGCAGGGCCTGTACGACCCGTCGTCGCCGATCGCTGCGCCGCCCGGGTGCTCGAACCACGGGCTGGGGTTCGCCGTCGACCTGGGCGGCGGCGTCCAGGCGTTCGGCACCCCGCAGTACGAGTGGCTCAAGCAGCACGCCGAGACCTACGGCTGGACGCACCCCGACTTCGCCGAGCCCGACGGGCGCGTGCCCGAGCCGTGGCACTGGGAGTCCGTGCTGGCCCGCGCGGACGGCTGAGCGCGGCGCCGTTCCGGGTAACGCCGAGGAGCGCCGAGGAGCGCCGGGCGCGAGTCCTCAGGAGGCGTGCGCCCGCTCGACGTCGACGTGCGTGACGTCGCCCGGCGTCGGGCCGTCCCGCAGCCAGGCGACGAGGCGGTCGACGGCGTCCGGCGCCCCGGACGCGACGACCTCGACGGTCCCGTCGGGCCGGTTGGTCGCCGTGCCGTCGAGGCCGAGCACGGCGAGCCGCTCGCGCGTCGCCCAGCGGAAGCCGACGCCCTGCACGCGCCCGTGCACGAGCGCCCGCACCGCGGCGTCCGCAGCACCGGGTGCCGCGCCCCCGCCCGGGCGCGTCACTGGTGCACGTGCGCCGGGGCGCCCGTCGACGACGCGATGTCCGACTCGGCGTCGTCCAGCAGCCGGTCCGCGAGCCGGCGCAGCGCCCGCCCGACGGCGATCTCGTCGCCGATGAGCGGGACGTCGCGGTCGTGCGGGTCGCGCCTCGCCCGCCCGACGGTCCGCACGTGCTCGGGCGTCTCCGCGACGAGGACCGCCTCCGCCGTGGTCCGGCCCTCCGACTCGACGACGCTCACCTGCACGCGCCACACCTTCGTGGTGTCCGTGCCGTCGCCCGTCTCCGCCCCCGGGACGTGCTCGACGTAGCTGTCCGACCCCGGGTAGACGAGCGTCCGCTCGCCCGTGTCGGCCCACTCGACGAGGTACGGCGGCGAGCCGTCCTCGTGCCGCAGCTCGACCACGACCCCGTCGCGCACCGCCCCGCCGACGACGCCCGAGGCGGTCACGATCCTGTCCCCGACCGATGCCCTCATGGCTCCTCCTCGTGCCGCACCGCTCTTCCATCATGCGACCGTGGTCCGTGCCCTGCACCCCGGTGCGCGGGGACGTCACGCCCCGAGCTGGGCCCGCAGCGCCGCGGGGTCGTGCACGGGGAGCCGGCACACGAAGTCCGCGCACAGGTAGGCGCCTGGCCCGCGGTCGGCGAGCAGACCGACGCCGTCGGCGGCGAGGGCCGCGGCGTCGCCGGGCGTCGCGGCGAGCAGCAGCCCGCCCGGGTGGTACCAGTCGCGCGCGGCGGCGAGGAACCCCTCGCGCCGGTCGGCGTCGGCGACGACCACGAGCTGGTGGGGCGGCTCCGCGAGCCCGACGGCGACGCGCAGCACGCCCGCCGCGCCGAGCGGGTGCTCGCTCGCGGAGGCGGACGCGGCGACGTGCGCGAGCGCGGCGTCCCGGTAGCGCGGCTCGCCCGTCGCGAGGTGCGCGAGCAGCGCGGCCCGGGCGGCCGCCGTCGTGCCCGAGGGCACCGCGCCCTCCGACGGGTCCGCCGCCGCTCCGGCGGCCAGCCCGAGCTCGGTGAGCACCGGGTCCGTGCCCTGCGGGGGCGTGAGGTCGCCGTCCGGGCCGACGGTCGCGTCGACGAGGCGCAGGCCCTCGCGCACGTACCGCACCTCCCCGGTGAGTCCCCCGAGCACGAGGAGCGCCGCCGCGAACGCGCCGTGGTCCTCCAGCGTCGCGACGGCGTCCGAGACGACGCCGCCCTCCGACGCCCGCACGAGCGACCCGTCGGCCCGGACGTGGGTCGCGAGCAGCCGGTCGGCGGCCGCGCGCGCGGCGTCCGTGAGGTCGGGCAGCGCCAGGTGGTGCCCGGCGCGCGCGAGCGCCTCGATCGCGAGCGCGTTCCACCCCGTGAGCACCTTCGTGTCGAGCGGGGGCGGCTCGTGGTGCGCGCGCTCGCCCGGCGGGAGCAGGTGGTACCCGCCCTCGACGCGCTCGCCGTCCACGACGGACTCCGAGTCCTGGGCGCTCGCGAACGCGCCGTCGGCCAGGCGCAGCACGCGCAGGAGGAAGCGCCCGACGTCGCCCGCCACCTCGGCGGTCGCCTCGCCCGGGTCCGGCGTGCCGGGCGCCTCGGCGGGCGTGCGCAGCGGTCCGTCCACGGGTCCGGTGCGGCGCAGCACGGCGAGCGTCGTCGCCGCCGAGAGCAGCTGGGCGTTGTCGTAGAGCATCCGCTCGTAGTGCGGCTCCGACCAGTCGGGCCGGGTCGCGTACCGGAAGAACCCGCCGTCGACGTCGCGCAGCGGGCTCGCCGCCATCGCGTCGATCGTGCGCCCCGCGAGGACGAGCGCGCGCCGCGCGACCTCCGGGTCCACGACGGACGACGCGGCGACGTCGAGCAGGAGCTCGAGCGCCGGGGCGACGGGGAACTTGGGCGCGCCGCCGAAGCCCCCGTGCACGCGGTCCTCCGCCGCCTCCAGCCGGTCGACGACCCGCCGGGCGTGCTCGGCCGGGTCGGCCACGAGCCCGCCGTCGGCGGCGGCGGACGTCCCCGAGCCGTCGACCGCCGTGGCGGCCGCGCGGGGCACGCCCGTCCGGCGGCCCGCCGCCGCGTCGCGCAGCGCGGCGCGGATCGCGTCCCCGGTCTCGACCGCCTGGTCGCGCCGCTGCTCCCAGGCCTGCGCGACGGCGTCGAGCACGTCCCGGAACGCGGGTCGCCCGGCGACGGGGACGGGCGGCCAGTACGTGCCCGCGTAGAACGGCGCGCCGTCGGGCGTCGTGAACACCGTGAGCGGCCAGCCCAGGTCCGGGGTGAACGCGCTCGCCGCGGCGAGGAGGCTCGCGTCGACGTCGGGGTGCTCCTCGCGGTCGACCTTCACCGCGACGAACCCGCGCGCGAGGAGCGCTCCGACGTCCGGGTCCGAGAAGCTCTCGCGCGCCATGACGTGGCACCAGTGGCACGTGGCGTACCCCACCGACACCATGACCGGCACGTCCCGGCGGCGCGCCTCCGCGAACGCCTCGGCGCTCCACGGGTACCAGTCGACCGGGTTGCCGGCGTGCTGGCGCAGGTACGGGCTCACGGCGGCGGCGAGGCGGTTGACCATGACGTCCAGCCTCCCAGGTCGACGCGACGCTCGCGGCCCGGGCCGTCGGAGTCGTCTGCTCCGGCCAGGAGCGGCGCGCTTGTAACGTTGCGCCCATGCCCGGCCCCGAGCAGTCCCCCCTCGCGGTGGCGACCGACGACGACACCCGCCTGACCACGCAGGCCCCCGCCGACCACGCCGGGCCGACGTCCGCCGCGCGCGAGGTCTCCGTCCGACGTGCTGCCACACCGGAGGCCGGGCCGGGCCCCGCGCCCCTGCCCCGCCGGCCCGTCCGCCAGGTGCCGGCGAGCGGTGACCGCAAGGGCCCGTTCACCCTCGCCGACGTGCTCGGGCACGGCGGGTTCGCGCACGTCTACCGCGCGACGGACGCGGACGGCGCGGAGGTCGCCGTGAAGGTGCTCACGGGTCTCCAGGAGGGTTCCCGCGAGCGCTTCACGCAGGAGGCGAGGCTGCTGCAGGCCGTGGGCGGGCGCGGCTTCCCCGCGTTCGTGCGCTCGGGCCTGGACGACGACCAGCCGTGGTTCGCCATGGAGCTGGTCCCCGGCGCCACGCTGCGCGAGCAGGTCCGCGCGTCGGGCCCGCTGGACGGACGGCAGGCGCTGCGGCTGGCGTCGCACGTCGCGGAGGCCCTGCTCGTGCTGCAGGAGCAGCACTGCGTGCACCGCGACCTGAAGCCCGCCAACATCATGGTCGACGGCGACCGGGCGGTCCTCATCGACCTCGGCATCGCCAAGCTGTTCGACACGGCGACGTCCACCCAGCCGGTCGGGACGCTCGCGTACATGGCGCCGGAGCTGTTCGCCCGCCGCGTGCACCCCCGGTCGGACGTGTACGCGCTCGGTCTGCTCCTGATCTTCGCCACCACGGGAGTCGTGCCGGCGGACCTCAACTTCCTCGGCCGCGACCTCGAGGCCGACGACCTCGTGCGGGAGGTCCCGGACGACCTGGTCGGGGTGCCGGCCGGGACGGAACCGGCCCCGTCCCCCGCCGAGCTGCCCGAGATCGACCCCCACCTGCAGGACCTGATCCTGTCGATGACCCGCTACCAGCCGAACCACCGCCCCGCGCTCGAGAGCGTCGTCGCGGTGCTGCGCGCCCGGCTCGCCGGTGAGGCCGCCGACGACACCCTGCTCGTCACGTCACGGATCGTGGCCGACGGCGCCACCGCGGCCGAGCGCGCGCTGGGCCCGGTCGCCGGGCTGGCCGCCGCCACCGGCGCACCCGTCCGGGCCGAGCGGGCGGCGCAGGTCCCGTCGGTCGGCAGGGCGGCCGACGCCGCCCGCGTCCGGGAGCCGTGGCACGCCCTGGTCTACGACGCGACGCTGATGAGCGTGCTGGCCGAGGTGCACGGCGACGGGTTCGACGGCGCGGCCGCCGAGGTCATCGCCGACCACGTCGCGAGCATCGGCGCCCACGTGGCCGACGGCCGGACCCCGGCGGAGCTCAAGGACTGGCTCTGGCAGGCGATGCGGTGGCAGGCCGCGGCACCGCCCGCGGGGCACGCCGACACCCTGCGCGGGTGGCGCGAGTACCGCCGCCCGACGCCCCCGATGCTGCTCGTGCCAAGCTCCGGCGCCGAGCCCGCGGCCCGGGCCGCGCGGGCGCGGGCGGACGGCCCCGTCCCCGTGCCGGCGTCCGCCTCCCCGGACCCGCGTCCCTGGCCGGTGCCCGTGCAGCGCGTCTCCACGCTGGGCCGCGGTCCGTCGGCGCTGCCCCGGCCGGAGCCGGTCCCGCCCGCTGTCGGGCGGACCCGCGTCATGGACTCCCCCGACCTCGTCGCCACGCAGGTCGGCCGGCCGGTCCCGCCGTCGGTCCCGCCGCGCCGGAGCCCCGTCCAGCACCTCGGCCCGACGCCGTCGTCGCCCTCCGCGCGTCCGGGGTCCGCCCGGCCACGGATCGCCGGCGCGGCGGTCACGAGCACCCCGGCCCCGCGCGCCGCCGGCCCGTCCGCGGCCACGACGGCGCCGCACGAGGAGGCGGCCCCGGCGTCCGCCACGCGGTCCGCACGGCCCGTCCGACCTGCCGCGTCGTCGTCCCGGGACCGCTCCCGGGTCGGCGGCGCGCTCCTGCGGGCTCTTCCGCGCGTCCTCGCGGTCCTGGCGGTCCTGCGCACGCTGTGGCTCGTGCCCGACGGCGCGGCCCGCCAGAGCCAACCGTTCGTCCCCCTGCCGCCCCAGCTCCTGGAGACCCTGCGCGTCTCGGTCGACCTGGCCCCGCTCGTCGACGGTCCCGTGCTCGCCCTGGCGGCGCTCGCGGTGGCCGTGGTGCTGCGTGTCACCGGGCAGCGCACGTGGACGTGGCCGTACGTCCTCGTCGCCTGCGCGTCGGTCGCTGCCACGGTCGTGCTCGTGCTGCGAGGCTGACCGGGGTCCGGGCCGGCCCGGGCGGCGCCGCGCGGTGCCGCCCCACCGCGATCTCGGAGCGCGTGGGCTCAGAGCGGCCCGAGCACGTCGTCGCGCGGCGCCCTGAGGTCGAGCGCCGCGAGGACGCCCCCGAGCGCGCGCTCCTCGTACCGGAAGTGCGACTCCATGATCGCGCCCACCCCGTCCAGGTGACGCACGACGGCGTCCCGCGACGCGACGCGGTCCGTCGCCCGGTCGAGCGCGTGCTCGAGGTCGGCGACGAGGTACGCGATCATCCCGTGGTCCTGGCGCAGACGCCGCAGGACGTCGGCGAGGTCGGGGTGACGCCGCTCGAGCTCGGGGAAGAGCACCGCGTCCTCGGCGGTGTGGTGCCGGGTCAGCGCGGTGCAGAAGCCCCGGCAGTACACCAGCAGGTCGGCGACCGGATCGGCCGGGTCCGGGTCGTCGTGGGCCGTGTCCCGTACCAGCTCCAGCGCGCGTCGCAGCCGGCCGTGCACCGCCTGCATCTCGTCGTACCAGGCCTCGAGCCTGACCTTCTCGCCCTCACCCACCGGTGAGGAACGAGGAAAGGGTCCGTGACGTCACGGCTCCCCCTTCCGGGTTCGGCGCCTCCATGCCTGACGCGGTCCGCCACCGGCACGCGACGCTGGGCGCGAACCTACCAGCAGGATCGCCGGGTCGTCCTGCGTCGCGCCGTCGGACGAGAACGACCTCACGCGCCGTCGAGCACGACGTCGCCGTCGTCCCGGGCGTCAGGACGACGGCAGCCTCGTGCTGGGCGCGGTCCCGAGGGCGCGGTCCCGAGGGCGCGGTCAGGCGTGCAGACGGCGCAGGAACGCGCGGGTCCGCTCGCGCTGCGGGTCGCCGAGCACCTGCTCGGGCGTGCCGCGCTCGTGGACGCGGCCCTCGTGGAGGAAGCAGACCTCGTCGGCGACGCGGCGCGCGAACCCCATCTCGTGCGTCGCGACGAGCATCGTGCGGCCCTCCGCGCGCAGCTCGGCGAGCAGGTCGAGCACCTCGCCCACGAGCTCGGGGTCGAGCGCGGACGTCACCTCGTCGAGCAGGAGCAGCTCGGGACCGTTGACGAGGGCGCGCGCGATCGCCGCGCGCTGCTGCTCGCCGCCCGAGAGCTGGTCGGGATAGGACGTCACCTTGTGCCCGAGCCCGACGCGGCCCAGCATCTCGACCGCCGCCGCCTCCGCCTCGTCGCGCGAGCGCCGGTGCACGAGCCGGGGCGCGAGGGTCACGTTGTCGAGCACCGTGAGGTGCGGGAAGAGGTTGTACGCCTGGAAGACCATGCCCATGCGGGCGCGGACCCGGTTGGCGTCGAGGCGCGGGTCGGCGACGTCCTCGCCGTCGAGCAGGATCTGGCCGTCGTCGACCTCGTCGAGCAGGTTGACGACGCGCAGCAGCGTCGACTTGCCCGAGCCGGACGACCCGACGAGCACGACGCACCGGTGCGCGTCGACGTCGAGGTCGATGCCGTCGAGCACGACCCGCCGCCCGCCCGGGGCGCCCGTGGCCGGGTACGTCTTGCGCACGCCCCGCAGAGACAGCAGATGACGCCCGTCCCGGGGGCTCGTGCCGGTCGGCGTCGCCGAGGCGCTCATCGGATGTCCCCCGCCCCGCTCACCGTCGCGAGCGACCGGCCCCAGCCGCGACGCGCCTGGTACGCGTCGACCGCGCGCGTCAGCGGGAACGACACGAGGAAGAACAGGATCCCCGCGACGACGTAGGGCGTGAAGTTGTAGCTGCCCGTCGTCGCGATCTGCGCGGCGCGGATCGCGTCGACGGCGCCGAGGACGGAGATGAGGCCCGAGTCCTTCTGCAGCGAGACGAGGTTGTTCGCGAGCGGCGCGGTGACGTTCCGCACCGCCTGGGGCAGCACGACCCGGCGCGTCGTCTGGGCCCGCGTGAGGCCGAGCGAGCGCGCCGCCGCGACCTGCGACGGGTGCACCGACTCGATCCCCGCCCGGAACACCTCCGCCAGGTACGCGGTGTACGTGAGGACGATCGCGAGCGCCCCGAGGAACGCGCCCGACGTCGGCAACCACTCCAGCCGCAGCGCCGGCAGCCCGAACCCGACGAGCAGCAGCACGAGCAGGAGCGGCACGCCGCGGAACAGGTCGACGTACACCGTCGCGAAGGCCCGCAGCGGGAACAGCGCCGGGATGCGGCTCGTTCGCGCGACCGCGAGGCCGAGGCCGAGCACCGTCCCGACGACGCCCGCGACGACCCACACGCGCAGGTTGAGCCACAGGCCCTCGAGGATCGCGGGCAGCGACTCCCACGCCATCGCCGGGTCGAAGAACGCGGTCCGCGCCCGCTCCCAGCCCGGCGCGTTGACGACGACGAGCACGACCGCCGCGACGACGAGCACCGTGCTCACGAGCGCGACGAGGAGCGAGCGACGCCGCTGCGCGCGCCGGAACGCGGCGCGGTCGAGCGCGAGCGGCGACGGCGACCACGCGGCAGCCGGCACGGCGTCGGGCGACCCGACGCGCCCGGGCGGGCGCGCGTCGTCGGGCACGGTCATGGCCGGGTCACTGGAGGACGGGGATGTCGTCCGACTTGAGCCACGTCGTGCGCAGCTCGGCGAGCGTGCCGTCCGCCTCCAGGTCGTCGACGGCCTGCGACACGCAGCCCGTGAGCTCCGAGCCGAGGTCGAGCACGAGGCCGTACTGCTCGACGACGCCCTCGTCGGGCAGGGTGCCGATGACGACGGAGTCCGGGAAGTACTCGGTCGAGGCGGCGACGCCCTGGTCGACGTCCATGACCATCGCGTCGATCGTGCCGGACTGCAGCGCCTGCATGCCGTCGCCCGCGGCGCTGTACGGCGAGATGTCGGCGTCCTCGCCCCACGCGGCCTCGGCGAGCGTGAGGCTCGTCTGGGCGGCGGTGACCCCGATGCGCGCGCCGTCGAGCTCGGCCAGCGTCGTCGCGCCCGCGTACGGGCCGTCCTCCATGACGATGACGCCCTGGCGCGTCGTGAGGTACGGGCTCGAGAAGTCGACGGCCTGCTTGCGCTCGTCCGTGATCGACGTCTGGTAAGCCGCCACGTCGAACGGCTTCACGGCCGGGCTGATGATCTGCTCGAACGTCACGGTCTCCCACACGACGTCGTCGGCCGCGTAGCCCAGGCGGTCCGCGACGGCGTAGATGAGCGCCGACTCGAAGCCCTCGCCCGAGTCCTGCTCCCCCACGTACCACGGGGAGTACGGCTCGCCGGCGCCGACGGTCAGCACGCCGTCGGTGAGCGTCGGGAGCGCACCCGGCTCGCACTGCGCGGCGTCACCCGACGCGCTCTCGCTCGGGCTCGCGGCGTCGCCGCCGTCGTCGGCACCCGACGAACAGGCCGCCAGCGTGAGCGCGGCGACCGCCGTGACGGCGGTCAGGACGGCGGGACGGGGACGCAGACGGCGCATGGTGACCTTCCGGGTGTCGGGCGCCCGCGGGAGTGGTGGGCGCCGGCCACTGACGATAACGCCGGGCCGTGGGCCGTGGCTTCCCCCGCCCGCGCCTCGGCCGGGTGGGGCGCGTCACAGCACGGAGACACTGACCGTGCACGGGACAAAGCGAGAGGCCCTCGGTCAGCATGTCTGCTGACCGAGGGCCTCTCAGGAGTAGCGGGGGCAGGATTTGAACCTGCGACCTCTGGGTTATGAGCCCAGCGAGCTACCGAGCTGCTCCACCCCGCGTCGGTGATCACTACTCTACGTGAGGTTCCGGACCAGGCCAAATCGGGTGGACGAGACGTGGGTCACGCCAGGACCTCGACCCCGAACGCGAACTCCCGGACGGCCCCCGGCTCGAGCCGCACGTCGGCGGCGCAGTCGGGACGGTTGAACGCGTCGGTCAGCGTCTCCACCGGCTCGACGGCGATCGCCGCGCGGCCGCGCCGCGCCAGACCGTCGCCCGTGTAGACGTGCACGAGGCCGCGCTCCTGCCAGACGGCGAGCCCCTGCCCCGTGGCGGGGTCGCGCACGACCGTGCGCGCGCGGCCGTCGGCGTCGACCCGGAGGTCGGCGAACGCGTGGTCGAGGCTCGCGCCCGCGAGCGGGAGCGGACCGACGCCGTCGATCGCCCCGAACGCGGCCTCTCCCGCGAGCGGGAGCATGCCGGCGTCGGTCACGACGGCGCGACGGGCCGGCACGGTGAGCTCCAGCGCGTCGACCGTGCCGTGCCCGGGGACCCGGAGGTAGGGGTGCCAGCCGAGCGAGACGGGGGCCGCCGTCGTCCCGACGTTGCGGGCGCGCAGCATGACGTCGAGGGAGCCGGCGCCGAGGACGTACCGGACCTCCAGCACGAGCGCGAACGGGTAGCCCGCGTGCGCGTCGGCGTGGACGACCGTCCGGAGCGTCACGGACTCCCGCTCTGCCCCGTCGACGACCGCCGCGTCGCGCGCGGCGACCTCGCTCTCCCCCGCGCCCTCGACGACCGTCCAGTCGAGCGTGCGCGCGAACCCGTGCATGGTGAGCGGCTCCCACGGGAGCACCGGGGGCACGTGGTGCCGGACGCCGTCGAACACGTACTCCCCGCCCGCGAGGCGGTTGACGAACGGCGCCATGAGCGCCGACCGTGCGGCGTCGTGCGCGGCGACCTCCGCCTCGTCGGCGTACCCGTCGACGAGGTCCTCGACGCGCTCGACGCCGTCGGCGCCGCGCCAGGGGGCCCGCCACGCGAGGACGGCCGCGCCCCGCAGCGCGACCACGAGCTCGGCGCCGGACGTGTGGTGCAGCCGCACCGCCAGCACGGTCGTGGTGTCGTCGCCCGCCGCGCTGAAAGCGTTGCTGCAAACCGTTGCAGAAGTCACGAGGAGCGATCCTCCCGCTCGGGGCGGGAAATGACAACTCCGTCCCGGCAGCCGCAGACGACGGACGGGCGGGGACACCCGCTGGTGTCCCCGCCCGTCCGTGGCGGTGCGTCGCTCGCGCGACGGGTGCGTCAGCCCGCCGACGACTCCGTGTCGAGCGCCTGCTCGGCCGCGAGGGCCGACTCGAGCGCCTGCTGGAGGCGGTCCTGCGCCTCGCCGTAGGCCGCGAAGTCGCCCTCGGCGAGCGCCGCCTGGCCGTCCTCGATGGCCTGCTGCGCCTGGCGCAGCGCCTGGTCGAGCTCGGCGCGCGCGCCGCCGTCGACCGTGCCGCCGTCGGCCGGCGGGGCCGGCTCCTCGGTGGCCGGGGGCTCGGTGCCGGGGTCCGTCGTGCCCGGGTCGGTCGTGCCCGCGTCCGGCGACTCGCCGTCGGCCGGCTGGTCCGGGACCTCGGTCTCGACGCCGCCGTCCGCGTCGCCGGCGTTCGCGCCCGAGTCGCCGCCGAACACCTGGTCCAGCGCCTCGTCGAGCGTGTCGGCGAAGCCGATCTCGTCGCCGAAGGAGACGAGCACCTTGCGCAGCAGCGGGAACCGCGTGCCCTCGGTCGACTGGACGTACACCGGCTGGACGTAGAGCAGGCCACCACCGACCGGCAGCGTCAGCAGGTTGCCGTTGATGACCGTCGAGTCACCGCGGCGCAGCGCCAGCAGGCCGTCGGCCGCCGTCGGGTCGGTGTTGAAGTTGTTCTGCACCTGCCCCGGACCGGGCACCGTCGCGTTGCGCGGCAGCTCGAGGAGCCGCAGCGTGCCGTAGTCCTCCGACCGCACGCCCGCCTCGCTGCCCGGTTCCGCGTCCACCGCGAGGAAGCCGGTGAGGATGTTGCGGTCCGAGCCACCGCCCGGGATGTACGTCGACATGAGCGAGAAGGTCGGCGCCTCCTGGCTCGGCATCTGCAGCGTGAGGTAGTACGGCGGCTGGAGCGGCTTGACGTTGCCGCTCGCCGTCGGGTCCTCCGGGCTGCGCCAGAAGTCCTGGCCCGAGAAGAACTCGTTCGCGTCGTCCACGTGGTAGCTCGCGAGGAGCGTGCGCTGCACCTTGAACAGGTCCTCGGGGTAGCGCAGGTGGCTCATGAGGTCGCCCGAGATCTCGGACAGCGGCTGCACGGAGCTCGGGAAGACGTTCGACCACGCCTGGAGGACCGGGTCCTCCGTGTCCCACGCGTACAGGTCGACCGAGCCGTCGTACGCGTCGACGGTCGCCTTGACCGAGTTGCGGATGTAGTTCACCTGCTGCGGGGCGAGCGCCTCGACCGAGTTGGCCGCGACGAGCGAGTCGCGCGTCGAGTCCTCGAGCGACTCCGACGTGGAGTACGGGTAGGCGTTCGACGTCGTGTAGCCGTCCACGATCCACTTCACGCGGCCGTCGACGACCGCGGGGTACACGCGCCCGTCGAGCGTGAGGTACGGCGCGACCTTCGCGACGCGGTCGCGCGGGCTGCGGTCGTAGAGGATCTGCGACTCGTCCGTGACCCGGTCGGAGAACAGGATCTGCTCGGACCCGAACTTCAGCGCGTAGAGCACCTTGTTGACGAACGACCCGACGCTCGGCCCGGCCTCGATCTCGTCCGTGGGGAACGTGTTGTTGACCTGGCCGCCCGCGTCGTCCACCGGGTAGTCGAGCTCCCACGGCTCACGACCCTCGGGCGCGCCGACGATCGAGTACTCGGGCGCCTCGGGCGAGAAGTAGATGCGCGGCTCGTAGCCGCCCGCGTCCGTGAAGGCGCCCGTCGACGGGATCGAGCCCTCGTAGAACGCCGGCCGGCCGTCGGGGCCGATCTGGTTGCCGTACGCCGCCACGACGCCGAAGCCGTGCGTGTAGACCGTGTGGTCGTTGACCCAGTTGCGCTGGTCGGCACCGAGGCCGTCCTGGTTGAGCTCGCGCACGGCGATGACCGTGTCGCGGCTCTCGTCGTCGATCTTGTAGCGGTCCACCGACAGCGAGCTCGAGAACTGGTAGTACTGCTTGTTCTGCTGGAGCTGGCTGAACGACGGGCTGACGATCTCCGGGTCCAGGAGGCGGATCGACGCCGTCGTGTCCGCGTCCTCGCGCAGCGCGCCGGCCTCGGCCTCCGTCTTGGCGTTGTACTGCTCGGTCTCGACGTCGTCGATGCCGTAGGCGGCCTTCGTCGCGTCGATGTTGCGCTGGATGTACTCCTCCTCGAAGTCCTGCGCGTTCGGCGTGACCTGGAAGCGCTGGACGACGGCCGGGTAGATCCCGCCGATCGCGATGGCCGAGACCACCATGAGGCCCACGCCGATGGCGGGCAGGCGCCAGTTGCCGCGCACCGCGGTCACGACGAACAGGGCCGCGACGAAGAGCGCGACGACCGTGAGGATCGCCTTGGACGGGATCACGGCGTGCACGTCCGCGTACGACGCGCCGTCGAACTTCGCGCCGCCCGAGGTGAGGATCGAGTACCGGTCGAGCCAGTAGTTCGCGCCGATGAGGACGAGCAGCAGCGCGGCGATCACCGAGAGCTGGACGCGCGCGGCGGTCGTCGTGCGGGGGCCCGCGTCGGAGCCGCCACCGATCCGCAGGCCGCCGTAGAGGTAGTGCGTCGCGACCGCGGCGATGCCCGCGATGATGACGACCGCCATGAGGAAGCTCACGACGAACCGGAGGGCGGGCAGCGTGAACACGTAGAAGGACAGGTCGATGCCCCACTGCGGGTCCGTCGTGCCGAACGGGACCGAGTTCAGCGCCAGGAGGACCGTCTGCCACTGCGAGGACGCCGCCGCGCCGGCGAAGAAGCCGACGAGCGCCGGGGCCACGATCATGACGACCTTGCGCAGCGGCTCGATCGCCTCGCGGTACTGGTCGAGGGTCGCCTGCTCCGGGGTGGACGGCGCGTAGATGGGCCGCGACCGGTACGCGAGCGAGAACGACAGGAAGACGAGCCCGCCCATGACGAGGAAGCCCGCGACGAACAGGGCGATGCGGGCGCCCCACTGGGTCCACAGGACGTTCGCGAAGTCGAGCTGCTGGAACCACAGCACCTCGGTCCAGAACTGGGCGAGCAGGAGCAGGAGGACGACGAGGGCGCCGACGACGGCGATCGCGATCCCGATCGGGCTCCGGCGCCGGGCGGGCCGCCCCCCGGAGGACGGCCGGCGGGGCGCTGCGGCGAATGACACGGTGGGTATACCTCTTCGGTCGTGGCTCGGGCGTGCACCGGGGTCAACGCCCGGTCCTCCCCCAAGGTTCCCACGGTCCGGCGCCCCGTGGGGGACGGCCGGGCACCCGGCCCGCGGCGGCGCGGGGCGGCGCGGGGCGGCGACGATGAGGGACGATGGGGTCATGCCCCAGCCTGACGACGCCGCCCCCGGTCCCGACGCCACCACCCCCGTGCCCGGACCCGACGCCGGTCCCGACCCGGTCGCGCCCGGCGGTCCCACCCCCCAGCACGCGCTCGCGCTCGCGGTCCACGAGATCGAGACGCACGCGGCCGACGCGGGCTGGGACGTCCCGCCGCGACTCTTCGCGCTCGTCGGGACGGCGGGAGCCCTCGGCGCCGACCCGACGCTCGCCGACCGGCTCCCGCCCGACGTCGTCGCCGCGGCCGAGGCCGACCCGCACCACCTGCTGTCGATCGAGCAGGAGGGCTTCGCCGTGGACGGCGACCTCGAGGACGGGCTCGCCCGCGTCGCGTGGCCGGAGACCGTCGACGGTGCCGCGCTCGTCGTCGAGCGGATCGTGCTGCCGCCGGCCGCCGAGGAGGGCGTCCCCGACGACCCGGACGCCGCGCTCGACTACCTCACGAACCACCCCGACCGGCAGGACGTGCGCCTCGCCGTCGGCGTGCTGCGTGACGGGCCCACGTGGTGCGCCGTCCGGTCGCGCGCCCACGACTCGGCGACCGACGTCGCGGGCGGCCCCGACCTCGTGCCCGGGCTGGTCGAGGCGCTGCGCGCGACGCTCGAGGACTGACGCGCGCGGGCGGCGTCAGCCGCGCGCCTCGCACGTGGGCAGGGAGTCGCCCTCGCCCGCGCCGATCGCCTCCATCGCCGCGCGCGCGTCGGCGAGCGTCGAGACCGCCGCCACGTGCAGGCCGTCGGGCACGTTCCCCACGACCTCGGGGCAGTTGGCCTGCGGGGCGAGGAACCACGTCGCGCCGTCGCGCAGCGCGCCGTAGAGCTTCTGCTGGATGCCGCCGATCGGACCCACGGCGCCCTCGACGCTCATGGTGCCCGTGCCCGCGATGACGACGCCGTTCGCCTCGTCCTCGGGCGTGAGCTGGTCGACGATCCCGAGCGCGAACATGGTGCCCGCGCTCGGGCCGCCGATGTCCTCGATCTGGATCTCGACGTCCACCGGGAAGTCGAACGCCGGGTCGATGAACACGCCGAGCAGCGCGGTGTCGCCGCCGTCCGTCGTCGCGACCGTGAGGTCCGTCTCCGCGCCGTCGCGCTGCACGCGCAGCGTCACGTCGTCGCCCGGGTCGACCGCGGCGAGGCCGTCGATCAGGTCCTGGTACGTCCGCACGGGTGTGCCGTCGAGCGCCACGATGACGTCGCCCGGCTCGACGACGCCGTCGGACCCGCTGTCCGGCACCGTGCCCTCGACCGTGAGCGTCGCGGGCACGTCGTACCCCAGCTCGGTGAGCGCGGCGACCGTCGCGTTCTCCTGCGAGCTGATCATCTCCGCCTGGCCCTGCTGCTCGGTCTCCTCCTTGGTGCGGCCCGTCGGGAAGACCTCCTCGACCGGGCGCACGCTGCGCGACCGGTCGAACCACCCCTGCACCACCTGGCCGAGGTTCACCGGGTAGCCCGGGCCGCCGGCGACGGACACGGTCGTCAGGAGCAGCTCGCCCGTCGAGTCGTAGGTCTCGGCGCCGGTGATCGAGATGAGGGGCGTGCCGTCCTGCTGGCCGAGCGTGTCCTCCGTCGGGCCCGGCGACCGCACCGCGTACGGCGCGGGCAGGATCGCGAGGCCCGCGACGAGCAGGGTCGTCGCGAGCAGGGAGATGCCGAACGTCAGCGACCGCCGGGTCACGGGCGGCGGGTCGTGCTCGTCCTCGGCGAGGAGGGCGTCGAAGGAGGGGGCGTCGCTCACCGGGACATCATCCCCGAGTTTGCTGGGATCTCCCTGCCGACGACGTGGACGCCACCCGGGAGTCGCCCCTACGGGCGGCGCGAGCGGGCCTGCCGCCAGACGGCGGCCGTGCCCAGGACCGCGACGGCCGCCCCCGCCGCGCCGAGCGCCGCGGCGTCCCGACCACCGAACCGGCGACCGCCGACGCCCGTGCGGCCGCGCACCTCGGCGAGGAGCACCTCGAGCGCCGCGGCGCCCGACCACTCCGGCCGCCACCCGGCGTCGTGCAGGCGCCGCGCCGAGACCGACCACGGGTGCACGACGAACGCGAGGTCGTTCGCCGGTGACGGCAGCGCACCGACCCGGTGCAGCCGCTCGGCCGTCCCGAACGCCGTCGCGGGCGGGAGCTGCACCGTGCGCATCCCCGCCGCCGCGGCCACGGTCTCCGAGTCGAGCGCGTCGGGCTCGCCGTCGCGCACCGGTCCGGCCGTCAGACCGCCGACGAGGCCCTGGTCCAGCGCGACGCGCACCGCCCCCACCACGTCGTCGACGTGCACGAGCTGCCACGTGCGGCCGCCACCGCGCACCGTGAGCAGGCGCGGGGCCTCGAAGTGCCGCGTGAGCACGGTGTCCACGCCCGGCCCGACGACGACCGCCGGCCGGACGAGCGCGAGCGGCACCCCGCCGAGCGCCTCCCGCAGCGCGTCCTCGAACGCCACGAGGTCGCCCGCGAAGCCGGGCCCGTCGTCGGGGGCCACGGGGTCGTCGTCGTCGATGACGCCCCGCTCGGGCGACGCGCCGTGCACCGCGGCGGACGACACGGCGACGACGTGCTCGATCCCTGCCGCGACCGCCGCCTCCCCCGCGCGACGGCCCAGGAGCGCGAGGCGGGCGCGCTGCTCCGCGTCCGTCCGGGCGCGCGGCGTCCCGAACTCGCCCGCGGGCGCCACCACGACGAGACGTCGCGCCCCGACGGGCCAGACGAGCGCGTCCACGGGCGACGCCTCGGCCGCGCCCAGGCCCGCGCGCACCGCGTCCGCCACCTGCCCGACGCCGACGACCACCACCGGGTCGCGGTCGACGACGTCGTCCGCCGGGGTGGTCGCCGCGCTCGCGGTGGGGTCCTCCCCCGGACCGGCCGGGGGCTCGCCCGTCGTGGGGAGCGCCTCGCTGCGCCGTGAGCGAACCCGGCCCTCGGACATGGCCCAGCCCCCGTTCTCGGCGCTCGATCGTGGTTACGGTGATCACCGACGCTACCGTGAGGAGTCGCCATGAGCAGCCTTCCCCCCGACCGCACGCCCGGACCGGACGACGACACGCCCTTCGACCCGCGGTTCGAGGAGCTGCTCCGCTCGATGCTCGGGCCCGACGCCGACGAGGCGCTGCGCGAGCTGCGCGCCCGCGGGCTCGACCCGCAGGCGCTCGCCGCGGGTGGCGCGGCCGACCCGCAGCTCTTCCAGCACGTCCTCGCGCAGGTCCAGCGCATGCTCTCGACGCCGAGCGACGGCCCGGTGAACACGGACGTCTCGCACGACGTGGCGCGCCAGGTCGCCGTCGCCGAGGGCGACCCGTCGATCTCGCCGGCGCAGCAGCGCGCGGTCACGGAGTCGCTGTCCGTCGCCGAGCTCTGGCTCGACGCCGTCACCGACCTGCCGCCGTCGGGCGGGAAGAGCCAGGCGTGGAGCCGGTCCGAGTGGGTCGAGCACACGCTCCCCGCGTGGAACGAGCTCGTCGCCCCGGTCGCCGCGTCCGTCGCGGACGCGCTCGCCACGGTCCTGCGCGACCAGCTCCCCGAGGGCATGGGGGACGACACCTCCGCCCTGCCGGGCGTGGGGTTCACGCTGCCCGGCCTGCCCGCAGACGCGCTCGGTCTGCCCGCGGGCGACCCGGCCGCGCTCATGCGACGCCTCGGCTCCGCGGTGTTCGGCATGCAGGTGGGCCAGGCGGCCGGGACGCTCTCGCGCGAGGTCTTCGGCGCGACCGACGTCGGGCTGCCGCTGCTCGACCGGCCCGCGACGGTCCTCCTGCCCACGAACGTCGCGGCGTTCGCCGAGGGCCTCGACGCCCCCGCGGAGGAGGTCCGCCTCTTCCTCGCCCTGCGCGAGGCCGCCCACGCGCGCCTGTTCACGCACGTCTCGTGGCTGCGCGGGCACCTGCGCGGGCTCGTCGACGCGTACGCGCGCGGCATCACCATCGACCTCTCGGCGCTCGAGTCCCAGCTCGCCGACGTCGACCTCGCGGACACCGACGCGCTCCAGCGCGCGCTGTCGGGCGGCGTCTTCGGCCTGCAGAACACGCCCGAGCAGCAGGCGACCCTGGCGCGCCTCGAGACGACGCTCGCGCTCGTCGAGGGCTGGGTCGACGAGGTGACCGCCGTCGCCGCGCTCCCCCACCTGCCCCACGCCGTCCCGCTGCGGGAGATGCTGCGCCGTCGTCGTGCGGCGGGCGGGCCCGCGGAGCACACGTTCGCGACGCTCGTCGGCCTCGAGCTGCGCCCCCGGCGCTCGCGCGACGCGGCCGCCCTGTGGGCGCTCATCGCGGCGCAGTCCGGCGCCGGCGCGCGCGACGCCGTGTGGGACCACCCCGACCTGCTGCCCGACGGGACCGACCTCGACGACCCGTCCGGCTACGAGGGGCGGCGCGCCGCGACCCGCGCGGAGGAGGCGGACGTCGACCGCGCGCTCGAGGAGATCTTCCGTGCCGCGGAGGGTTCGCCGAACGCCGGACCGTCGCGCGAGGGCTCCGACGAGGGCGGCGCCCCGGCTGCCGACACGCCGACGGACGGCCCGGCCGCAGACGGACCGACGGAGGACGGCGGGACGGACGACGCGGCCGGCCAGGGCGGCGCGCCGCGCTGACCTGGTCCCCTCCGGGTCAGTTCGCCGTCTCCGCGGGCGGTGCCGTGGTTCCCGCGGCGCCGTCCCCCGGCTCGACGTCCGCGTCGTCCGGCTCGAGGTCCGCGTCCCGCGAGAACGACACGCCCTCCAGGAACCCCCGCGCCCGCTCCGTGCGCGGGTAGGCGTCGAGCAGCTTCCAGAACCCCGGGCCGTGACCGGCGTGGAGCAGGTGCGCGAGCTCGTGCAGGAGCACGTAGTCGAGCACCCAGGACGGCATCCCCCGGACGCGCGTCGAGATGCGGATCGTGCCGTCGATGAGCGTGCACGAGCCCCACCGGCGGTCCTGGTTCCCGGCCCACCGCACGCTCGTGGGCCGCGCGCGGCCGTCCAGGTACTTGTCGGACAGCTCGAGGGCGCGGCGCTCCAGCTCCGCGTCCGACGGCCGCCGCCGACGCTCGGAGTCGGCGAGGCGGTCGAGCATGCGCTGGACCCACTCGCGCTCCTGCGCGCGCGTGAACCGCGCCGGGATCGCGACGATCGTGCGCTCGCCGTCGCGGTAGGCGCTCACCGTGCTCTTGCGTCGGCGGCTGCGCCGAACCTCCACGATCGTCTCCCGGACCACGCCTCAGACCGTAGTGGTTCTCGCCACGAAATGGCAGGGGCGCGCACGGAGTGGCGCGCTCTCCCGCGGAGTTCGGTCGAGCGGACGACGTGGAGACCTGTGGCGACGGCAAAGAGTTCCTCCCCGCCGGACCATCGGGGCGGAGCCTGTGGACAACCGTCGGCGGCTCTCGGGCCCGTGCCAGGCTGACGTCGGGCGTCCGGCCGGACGCCGCACGACGACGGACGGAGGAGCCGTGCAGCGACGACGCGTGCTGCGACCCGAGGCGCCGCTCCTGCGGCGCGGCCCCGGCGAGGTCCAGGTCGGCACCGACCCGCGGTGGTCGGTGCGGCTCACCGGGCTCGACGCGGACGAGGAGCGCTGGCTGCGCGCGCTCGCCGGGCCCGCGCGGCGCGGCGACGCACCCGACGTCCCGGGCTCCCCGGCGCAGCGCACGCGCCGCGCCGCGCTCGTCCGCCTGCTCGACGAGGCGCACCTCCTCGTCACGGCGCGCCGGCGCCGGCCGACGTCGCCCGCCCCGGGGCACGGTGCGGCGGACCTCGCCGTGCTGTCGGCGTTGCTGCCCGACGGCGCGGGGCACCGCGTGCTCGCGGCGCGTGCCCGGGCGACGGTCGCCGTCGTCGGGCTCGGGCGGGTGGGTGCCGCGCTCGCCCTCCACCTCGCGACGGCGGGGGTGGGCGCGCTCGTGCTCGACGACCCGGGCACGGTGCTCACCACGGACGTCGGGGGCGGGGCCTACCGGCTGCGGGACGTCGGGTCGCCGCGCGAGGGTGCGGTGCGGCGGATCGTCGAGGAGGTCGCCCCGGGCGTCGTGACGGCCTCGACCCCGGTCACGCCGGAGGAGGCACGGGCGCCCGCGCCCGACGTCGTCGTCGTGATCGAGCACGGAGCCGCGGACCCGGTCCGGGTCCGGAGGTTGGTGGGTGCGGGGGTCGCGCACCTGTCGGTCGTGGTGCGCGAGGCCGACGTCGTGGTCGGGCCGTTCGTCCGGCCGGGGCTCGACCCGTGCCTGACGTGCGCGGACCTGCACCGCGCGGACGTGGACCCCTGCTGGCCGCAGGTCGCGCGACAGCTGCGCGAGGCGTCCGCGCACCGGGGCGAGGAGACGCTGCTCGCGGCGTCGGCCGCGGCCGTCGCGCTCGGTCAGGTGCTGGCAGCCCTGGACGGGCTGGTGCCCCGCGCAGCCACGGCCGGCATCGAGATTCCTGCTCCCGATGCCGTGCCGCGGCTGCGCGGGTCGAGCCGCCACCCGCGCTGCGGGTGCGGCGAGCTGGCGCGCACGCCCCCGGACGGGGCGCCGCTGCCCATGTCAGGCCGCCGTCGAGGCGCCGACTGACGCCTCGGTCCGTGCGGCCTCCTGGGCCTGGCGCTCGGCCTCGCGGGCGAGCACCTCGGCCTTGCTCGGACGGCCGCGGCCGCGCTTGCGCGCGACCACGACGCCGTCCACGAAGACCTCGCCACCCCAGACGCCCCAGGGCTCGCGGCGCTCGACCGCACCGGCGAGGCAGCCCTCGACGAGCGGGCAGGTGCGGCACAGGGCCTTGGCCTCCTCGACCTCGGCGGTGCGCTCGGCGAACCAGAGCTCCGGGTCGTTGGTGCGGCAGGGCAGCAGGCCCGCGAGAAGGCGGTCGAACTCCGCGGAGTCGTTCTCGCCGAGCGGCGTGGCCAGTGGTTGGTGAGGGACCCAGGGGCCGGATCCCCCCTGAGCGGTGATGTTGTCGAGCAGCGCGGTGAGCCGCACGATGTCCTCCAGTGATGTCCTGTCGTGGGTGTGAACGTCGTCGTCACAGGACCCTGAGGACAGCGGCCCCGTCTCGTGGAGACGGGTGGGGCCGGTGATCCTCATCGGCGGACGTGCTCGGAGAACACGAAGGCCGCGGGTCCTAGAGGGACTCCGCGGCCTGGAAGGTTCCGGTCGGTCAGACCGGGTTCGTCCTGGTGGCGGAGTCGGGAGCGGGGCGGGCGATGAAGGTGCCGCCGCGGTGCGCGATGGCACGCGGACGGAGCTCTCCTGGCGTGCCCGTGTACGCGGACGCGTGATCCAGCAGGTTCGCCATGGCGATCTGGTTGTTCATCAGCTCTCCCACCCCCTCTCTCCATCAGGCGCCCGCCTCTCGGCGCGCCCCTTCCCAACAGGACTCGTCGACCATATGCCGCCTCTCACAGGAGGCACAACTTATTTACGAGAAATTCTTCGACGAGTTCACCCGGCCCTCGTCGGGGGGCACGGACGGGGGCTCCTCAGCCCTCCGCGCGGCGCACGATCTCGAGGATCGTGGCCCCGTACCGCTCGATCTTCGCGGGCCCCAGACCGTTGATGCGTGCGAGGTCGGCCTGGCTCGTCGGCCGCGTCTCGGCGACGGCCGCGAGCGCCGAGTCCACGAGCACGGTGAACGCCGGCTTGTCCGTCTCCTGCGCGACCTGGCGACGCCACTCGCGCAGCTCCTCGAACAGCGCCTGGTCGTACTCCCCCGTGAGCCGGACCTTGGCCTGCCCCGCGCGCGCACGCCGCGTCCCGCGCGCGCCCGGCTCGTCGGGCCAGAGCCCGTCGAGGAACCGCGTGCGCCGGCGCGTCGCCCGGCCGCCGGGGTTGCGCGAGCGAGCGAACGAGAGCTCGAGGTGCTCGCGCGCCCGCGTGATGCCGACGTAGAGCAGCCGGCGCTCCTCCGCGACCGCCTCGTCCGTCTCCGCGAGGGAGATCGGCATGAGCCCCTCGCTCATCCCCGCGAGGAAGACGGCGTCCCACTCCAGGCCCTTGGCCGCGTGCAGCGACGCCAGGGTCACACCCTCGACCGTCGGGGCGTGCTGGGCTGCGGCGCGCTCGTCGAGCTCGGCGACGAAGGTCGCGACGGTCGGGGCCGGGGCGTCGGACGCCGCGGCGAGCCCGGCGACGTCGTCGGCCAGCGCGACGAGAGCCTGCGTGGACTCCCAGCGCTCCCGTGCCGCGCCGCGCGCGGCCGGCGGCGCGGGGGCCCAGCCCGCGGCGGCCAGGACGTCGCGCACCGTCTCCGGCATGGGGACGTCCGGGTCGGCGGAGCGGGCCGCCCCGCGCAGGAGGACGATCGCGTCGCGCACCTCCTTGCGCTGGAAGAAGCGCTCCCCGCCCCGCACGAGGTAGCCGATGCCCGCGTCCGCGAGCGCCGACTCGAACGCCTCCGACTGCGCGTTGGTCCGGTAGAGCACCGCGATCTCGCTCGCGCGCGTGCCCGCCGCGAGGAGCCGCCCGATGCGCTGCGCGATCCCGCTCGCCTCCGCCTCGTCGTCGTCGTACGCGGTGAAGGCGACGGGCGGCCCCGCCGGCCGCTGGGCGACGAGCTCGAGCGCCTGGTGCGCGCCGCCCGCACGACCCGCGCGCGCGAGGAGCTGGTTCGCGAGGTTCACCACCTGCGGCGTCGAGCGGTAGTCGCGCACGAGGCGGATCACCTGCGCCTTCGGGTGGGTGCGCGAGAAGGTGAGGAGGTGGTGCGGCGTCGCGCCGGTGAACGAGTAGATCGTCTGCGACGGGTCGCCGACGACGCACAGCTCGTCGCGCCCCCCGAGCCACTGGTCGAGGACGAACTGCTGCAGGGGCGAGACGTCCTGGTACTCGTCGACGACGAAGTGGCGGTACTGGCGCCGCACCTCGTCGGCCACGGCGCCCTGCGTCGCGAGCATGTCGCCGAGCATGAGGAGCACGTCCTCGAAGTCGATGACCGACCGCTCGGTCTTCACGTCCTCGTAGGCCGTGAGGAGGCGCGCGACGGTCTGGTGGTCGTACCCGGCGGGGGGCTCGCGGTCGATCGCCTCGCACGCCCGGACGTAGTCGTCGGCGGTGACGAGCGAGACCTTCGCCCACTCGATCTCCGACGACAGGTCCCGCACCGCGACGCGGTCCACCCCGACGCCCAGCCGCCGCGCCGACTCCGCGACGACGGGCGCCTTGTGCTCGAGGATGCGCGGCGGCGCCCCGCCGACGACCTTGGGCCAGAAGTAGCCGAGCTGGCGCAGCGCGGCCCCGTGGAACGTACGCGCCTGGACTCCCGTCGCACCGAGCTCGCGCAGGCGCGTGCGCATCTCCCCCGCCGCGCGCGCCGTGAAGGTCACGGCGAGCACGCTCGTCGGCACGTACACGCCCGTGCGGACCCCGTACGCGATGCGGTGCGTGATCGCGCGCGTCTTGCCCGTGCCCGCACCGGCGAGCACGCACACGGGCCCGCGCAGCGCGACCGCGACGTCGCGCTGGTCGGGGTCGAGGGCGTCGAGGATCTCGTCGGCGGAGCGGTGGGCGAGCGGGCGTGAGACCGGTGGCGTGGACATCACCCGCGATTCTCGCAGGCCCGGCTGACACGCGGGCCGGGAACAGCGCGCGCTCCCCCGGTGTTACCGTCACGACCCGACCGCCCGCGGCACGCGCCGCCCGGAACCGCAGCAGGAGAGCCCTCGATGAGCACCGCCCCGACCCTTCCCGACGCCGGCTCGGTCGTCATGTACTCGACGACGTGGTGCGGGTACTGCCGCCGCCTCAAGACGCAGCTCGACTCCGAGGGCATCGGCTACACCGAGGTCAACATCGAGGAGACGCCCGGCACCGCGGAGTTCGTGGAGTCCGTCAACGACGGCAACCGCACCGTGCCGACCGTCGTCTTCCCGGACGGCTCCGCCGCGACGAACCCGTCCCTCGCGGAGGTCAAGAAGCGCCTCGCCGCCTGACGCGGCCGCAGGGGGGCCCGGCACGGACGGCCCGACGACGGCGCGTCGCGCCGCCCCCCGCAGCCCTGAGCCGCGCTCAGCCGCGCTCAGCCGCCTTCAGCCGCCTTCAGCCGCGCTCAGCCGCGCTCAGCCGCGCTCAGCCGTCGGCGAGGCTCGCGCCGAACCAGTCCTCGAGGAGCGCCCGCGCGATCGACGACCGGCCCGGCAGCAGCACCTCGCGCGACCGGACGGCCTCGGCGAGCTCCGCCCGCGTGAACCAGCGCGCGTCGGTGAGCTCGACGCCGTCCACGTGCAGCTCCGTCGTCAGGGCGCGGGCCGAGAAGCCGAGCATGAGCGACGCGGGGAACGGCCACGGCTGGCTCCCCCGGTAGGCCACGTCGCCGACGACGACGCCCGCCTCCTCCGCCACCTCCCGCCGCACCGCGTTCTCGAGCGACTCCCCGGGCTCGACGTAGCCCGCGAGGGTCGAGAACCGCCGCTCCGGCCAGTGGGCCGCGTGCCCGAGCAGCAGTCGCTCGTCGGACCCCTCGCCGTGCACGACGGTCATGATCACGGCCGGGTCCGTGCGCGGGTACAGCTCGACGCCCTGGGCCACGCAGCGGCGCGTCCACCCGCCCTTCTCGACGGTCGTCCGGCCGCCGCAGCGCGGGCAGCGCGGGTGGTTCGCGTGCCACGCCGCGAGCGCCACCGCCTCCGTCGCCAGACCGGCGACCGAGGCGGGGACCGCGCCGACGAGGTCGCGCAGCCCGGACCACGCGTGGTCGCGCGCGAGGACCGCGAACGGCTCCGACGCGTCGACGCCCTCGATGTCGACCTCCTCGGCGTCCGCGTCCTCGGGGAGCACGAGCGCGAGGTACGCCGTGCCGTCGTCCTCGCCGAGGAAGAGCCAGCGCGCGGGGTCCTCGTCGGTCGCCGGGTCCACGTCGCCGAGCTCGGCCGGGTCCAGGAGGGCGACGCCGTCGGCCACGCCGGGGCCGCCGAGCGCGAGCCGGCCGCGGTGGACGAGCAGGACGCGCGTCGTCGGCTGCGACCGCAGCGTGCGCACGAGGTCCCGCTCCGCGCGCCGGTGCTCCGCGCGGTCGACGAACGCGCCGTCGAGCGGCAGCGGGAGGTGGTCCAGCGGCGTGCGCGGCAGCACGCCCAGGCCGGGGGCCACACCCGCCGGCGTGCCGGTCGGGGTGCCGGTCCGGGCGCCGACCGGTGCGCTGCCGGGTCGGTCCGGGGTCACGGCAGGGTCGCTCGTGCCCGACGACGGCCGGGCGGCAGGGGTGCTCACCCCCCGACCGTAGGCCACCGGGGACCGGGCCACCCGCCTTGCGGGGGGCGCCGCCTCGCGAGGGTGCGGCGCCGGGGACGGCGTGGGTCGACCGGGCGCGTGCGGGGACCGACTACCGTGGTCGCGTGCCTCGTTCTCCGTTGACCCTCGCCGCGCTCGCGACCGCCGCCGTGCCCGGCCTGGACGCCCGCAGCGCACGGCCCGTCGAGGACCCGGGCGACTACGACACCGCCGTCGTCACCGACGCCGACGGCACCCGCTGGACCGTGCGCGCACCCCGCAGCCTCCAGGCCGGCGCCGCGCTCGAGGCCGAGGCGGAGCTGCTGGGCTCGCTGCAGCACTACGCCGAGTCGGGGGTGCTGTCGTTCGCCGTGCCGCGCGTGAGCGGCACCGCGCTCCTCCCGGAGGGCGGGCGCGCCGTCGTGCACCCGGCGCTCGAGGGCGAGCCGCTCGACGTCGACGGCCTGCGGCCCGGACCGGGCCTCGCGGCCGACCTGGGCCGCGTGCTCGCGTCGGTCCACGAGCTGCCGCGCACGATCGTCGACGACGCCGGCCTGCCGGGCTACGAGGTCGAGGAGTACCGCGCGCGCCGCATGGCGGAGCTCGACGAGGCCGCGGCCACGGGCAAGGTGCCGCCGACGCTCCTGCGCCGCTGGGAGACCGCGCTCGAGGACGTCTCGCTGTGGCGGTTCCAGCCGGTCGTCGTGCACGGCGACCTCGGCCCGGAGCAGGTGCTCGTCGCCCGCGGGCGCGTCGTCGCCGTGACCGACTGGGCGGGCGCGCGCGTCGCGGACCCCGCGGACGACCTCGCGTGGCTGCTGGTCTCGGCGCCGCCCGAGGTCGTCGACTCGATCATGGAGGCGTACCAGCTGCGCCGCACCGAGCTCACGGACAAGCACCTGCTGGACCGCGCGCTCCTCGTCGGCGAGCTCGCGCTCGCGCGCTGGCTGCTGCACGGCGTGCGCAACGGCCTCGACGACGTGGTCGCCGACGCGCTCGACATGCTCGCCGACCTCGACGAGGCGACGCAGGACGCCGACGACTGACGTCCCGCCGGCTCAGTCGGCGACCAGCAGCGCCTCGATCTCGGCCTCGCCCAGCAGGCGGCGCGGACGCACGGTCTCGTCGGGCGCGACGTAGTAGAACGCGGCGTTCACCTTCTCGAGCGGCACCCCCGTCCAGCGCGACCACGCGAGCCGGTAGACGGCGAGCTGCACCTCGCGCACGCTGCGCGCCTCCGGGTCCGACGGCGCGCGCCCCGTCTTCCAGTCGACGACCACGACGGCGTCGCGCGCCCCGCCCGCGTGCTCGGGGAGCTCGGGGAACACGGCGTCGATGCGCGACCGCAGGACCGTCGACCCGACGGGCGTCTCGACGTCGACCTCGACCGCGACGGGCGTGCGCGTCGCCCACTCCGAGGCCAGGAACGTCCGCTGGAGCGTCTCGAGGTCGGCGTCGGGGTCGAGGTCGTCGTCGTCCGCCCCGGGGAGGTCCTCGACGTCGAGCAAGGACGACGTCGTGAAGTAGCGCTCGGCCCACAGGTGGAACCGGGTGCCCCGGCGCGCGTGGACCGTGGGCTCCACCGGGACCGGGCGGCGCAGGTGCAGCGCGTACTCGTCGCGGTCCGCCGCGAGCCGCACGAGGCTCGACGCCGAGACGTGCGCCGGCAGCTCGACCTCCCGGCCCGAGCGCTCCGCGCGCTCCGCGAGCAGCACGCGCGCGAGCGCGACGAGGTCACGCCCCTCGGCGTCGACCAGGACGCCCGAGGGCGCCGTGAGCCCGGCGGGGCCGCCCGTGTCGTCGGCGATCCCCCGACCTCGCGCGGCGTCGGGCACCTCTGCCCCGACCGACGCGGCGCGTTCCGCCGCGGCCCGCTCGACCGCCGCACGCTCGACCGCCGCGCGTCCGACGGCCGCCGCGGTGTCCCGCAGGACGGACCGCGCCGACCCGCCGGGAGCGTCGTCGGGTGCGGGCCACGTCCCGGTCACCTCGACGTCCTCGAGCGGGTTGGAGTCGTCGGGACCGGGCGGGGCCGACCACCCGTCGGCCGTCACGACCCCCGCCTCCACGAGCTCGACGAGGAACGGCGACAGCGCGCGCGGGCGCGACCCCGTCTGCCACCAGGACGCCGTGAGGTACAGCTCGCGGCGCGCCCGCGTGAAGGCCACGTAGGCGAGCCGACGCTCCTCGGCGAGCTGGTGCTCGCCGCTCGCCGCGCGGAACTCGTCGCGCCGCGCCACGAGCTCCTTCGTGTCCGCCGCGAGGTCGAAGCGGAACTCGGGCAGGTCGGCGGCGTCACCGCGCAGCGGGTACGGGAGCTGGCTCACGTCGGTGAGCCAGCCGCTGTCCGCGCGCACGCCCGACGACGACTGGGCCGTCGTGGGGAACACGCCGTCCACGAGACCGGGCACGACGACGACGTCCCACTCGAGGCCCTTCGCGGCGTGCGCGGTGATGACCTGCACCGCGTCCGGGTCAGGTTCCCGCACGGGCAGGTCGAGGCCGTTCTCCCGCGTCGAGGCGACCCCGAGCCACGCGAGGAACGCCCCGAGCGTCACGACGTCCGCCGTCTGCGTGAACGTCGCCGCGACGTCGCGGAACGCGTCGAGGTGCTCGCGGGCCCGGTCGCTCACGGCCTCCGGGTCGACGAGCCGCCGCGACGCGAGCAGCGCCTCGTTCGTCACGGCCTCGACGTCGAGGCCGAGGGCCCGCTCCGCCTCGACGACGAGCTCCGGGAGCGACAGGTACGTGAGACCGCGCAGCGCGCGCAGGGTCCGCGAGAGCGCCGAGAGCCGTGCGTGACCCTGGGCGGAGAGCGTGCGCCCGTCCGCGGCGGGCTCGCCCGGGTCCGGCAGGTCGTCGAGCGCGTCGACGATCGAGCGGTGGTCGGCGACGTCCCCCTCGACCACCACGAGCCCGGAGTCGGCGTCCTCCGCGGCGGGCGCGCGGCGGCGCGAGCCGAGCGCGCCCTCGAGCCGGGCGAGGTCGGCCGCACGGCTCCCGAGGGCGTGCAGGTCGGCGGCGCCGAGGTTGAGCCGCGGGCCGGTGAGGAGACGCACGAGCGCGTCGCCGCGCGAGGGGTCGTGCACGGCCTCGAGCAGAGCGACGACGTCGACGACCTCGGGCGTCGTGAGCAGCCCGCCGAGGCCGACGACCTCCACGGGCAGCCCGCGCCGCCGCAGCGCGACCTCGACCGCCGCGAACTGGCTACGCTTGCGGCACAGCACGGCCGCGGTGACGCGTCCCCCGGGCGCGCTCGCCGGGCGCCAGCGCGCGGCGACGCGCTCGGCGACGGCCGCGGCCTCCTCCTCGGCGGTCGCCGCCACGTGCGCAGCCACCGCGCCCGGGCCCGCGTCAGGGCGCAGCGCGAGCGGCGGCACCTCGACCCGGTCGCCCCGCCCACCCGCGACGGCACCGCGCAGCGGGCCGGCGGTGACGTTCGCCGCCGCGAGGACGGCGGCGTCGTTGCGCCACGACGTCGAGAGGAAGCGCACGGCCGAGCGGTCGCCCCCCGCGCGCGGGAAGCGGTCGGGGAACCGCGCGAGGCCGCCCGCGCTCGCGCCGCGCCACCCGTAGATCGACTGGTGCGGGTCGCCCACGGCCGTCACGGGGTGCCCGCCGCCGAACAGCCCCGCGAGGAGCTCGACCTGCGCGTGCGACGTGTCCTGATACTCGTCGAGGAGCACGACGCGGAACCGGGCCCGCTCGGTCTCCCCCACGACCGGCACCTCGCGCGCGAGCCGCGCCGCGAGCGCCACCTGGTCGCCGAAGTCGAGGGAGTCGGTCGCGCGCTTGCGGCGGCGGTACTCCGCGACGACGTCGAGCAGCCGGACCCGTTCCGCGACGTCGCCGACGAGCTTCTCGACCTCCTTCGTCCGGGCCTTCTGCCGCGGCCCGAGCGGGAGCGCGTCGAGCTGCTCGACGATCTCGGCCAGGCGGTCCCGCGCCTCGGCGGGGTCGAGGAGGTGCTCGCCGAGCGCACCGGAGAGCCCGAGCACCGCCGCGACGACCGTGCTCAGGGCGCGGTCGGTGCCCAGGTCGTCGTCCCAGGACTCCACGACCTCCGACGCGAGCTGCCACTGCTGCGCCTCGCCGAGCAGGCGGGCCCCCGGCTCGACGCCGACGCGCAGCCCGTGGTCGCCGACGAGCGACGCGGCGTACGCGTTGTACGTCGCGACGGTCGGCCGGTCGAGCAGCGAGAGCGCCGAGGCCGCGCCGCCCCGGGCGCGCGCGAGCTGGGCGAGCCGCACCTGGACGCGCTCCGCGAGCTCACCCGCGGCCTTGCGCGTGAACGTGAGGCCCAGCACCGCGTCCGGGGGGACGAGCTCGTTCGCGATGAGCCAGACGACGCGCGCCGCCATCGTCTCCGTCTTGCCCGAGCCGGCCCCGGCGACGACGAGCGTCGGCTCGAGCGGCGCCTCGATCACCTCGACCTGCTCCGGGGTCGGGCGGGGACGTCCGAGGAGGTCGGCGATCCGGGTCGCGGAGAGCGTCGGCCGTGGCGGCTCCGCCGCCCGGTGCTCGTCGCCCCGCGCGTCCCCGCTCTCGACCGGGAGCCCGTCGGCCGCGACCAGACGCACCGTCGGCGCGCTCGCGCCCGCCTCCGGGAGCTCGAACAGCTCGCTGCTCACGCCACCACCCTCCTGCCCTCGGGCTGCACCGGGCACGCCCGGCGCACAGGGCACATCTCGCACAGCCCGTTCTGGCGGGCGGTGAACGTCGCCGCCGACATGGTGCCGGCGGCCTCCTCGACGAGGTCGCGCGCCCAGCTCGACCCGTCGGGCTCCGGCTCGAGCGCGGGCTGCGCCACGACGGCCGGGCCCACGTGGGTGCTCCCGACGTACACGAGCTGCGCGCCCGCGCTGCGCGTGCCCTCCGGCACGTCGAGCGCGCCCGCCTCGACCGCGAGCTGGTAGGCCCCGAGCTGGGGGTGCTCCGTGCCCTCCGCCTTCGTCGCGGTGCGCCGACCGGTCTTGAGGTCGACGACGCGGACCTTGCCGTCCCCCGCCGCCTCGACGCGGTCGATCGTGCCGCGCAGCCGGGCGCGGCCGACGGTGACGTCGAACGACGGCTCGACGAGGAGCGGCTCGCCCGCCTGCGCGACGTAGGCCGCGAGCTTCTCGACCATGCGCTCGGCGCGGCGACGGAGCTGGCGCGCGGGCCAGCCGTCGGGCAGCGCGAGCTCCGCCCACCGGCGGTCGAGCTCCGCGCGCAGCTCGGCGAGCGACCCGGACGGGTGGCTCTCGGCGATGGAGTGGACGAGCGTGCCGAGGCTCTGGTGCGTCGCGTCGGGCGCCGTCCCGCCGGCCGCCTCGAGCGACCAGCGCAGCGGGCACGTCGAGACCGTCTCGACCTTCGACGGCGACACGGTGACCGTCTCCTCCGCGCCGCGCAGCGGTGCCGTGCTCGACACCCCCGCGACGCCGTACCACGTCTCCGGGCGGGCCTCCGCGACGCCGAGCGCCCCGAGGTCCGCCAGGAGCGTCGCCGCCGCGACCGCGCGCTCGTCCGGCCCGGGGTCCCCGGCCCCGCCTGCCTCGCGCGCCGCCGTCTCGACGAGGACGCCACGGGCCGCGGCGACCAGCCCGCGCAGGTCGAGCGGGGCACCGACGCGCACGTGCCGCCGCTCGGCGGGCTCGACCGGCCCGTCCTGCGGACCACCCCGCCCGCCGGGGCCGCCGGGACCGTCGGCGCCGTCCGGACCGTCCGTGCCCCCGGGACCCTCGGGTGCCGGCGGCGGCACGACGAGGTCGCAGAACACCGACGGCGCCTCCTCGGCGTCCTGCACGGCCGTCACGACGAGGCGACGCGTCGCGCGCGACGTCGCGACGACGAACGCCCGCAGCTCGTCCGCGAGCACCTGGGCGCGCGCCTGCGAGCCGACCCCGTGCGCGTCCTGCGCGCGGCCCGCGAGGAGCTCGACGAGCGCCTGCGAGCCGAGCAGCGAGTCGCGCAGGCGGAGGTCGGGCCACACGCCGTCCTGGACGCCCGCCACCACGACGACGTCCCACTCGCGCCCGGCAGCACCGGCGGGGGTGAGCGCCGCCACGGCGTCGGCCCCGCTCGCGCTCGCCGCGAGCGAGTCGGCGGGCAGGTCCTGCGAGGCGAGGTACTCGACGAACGCCCCGGCGGGCGCGCCCGGCATGCGGTCGACGAACGTCTCCGCGGCGCGGAACAGCGCGAGCACCGCGTCGAGGTCACGGTCCGCGCGCGCTCCGGCGGGACCGCCGTCGAGCGCCGCCGACCGCCACCGCTCCGCGAGACCGGTCGCGGCCCACACCGCCCACAGCACCGTCTGCGCGGTCGCGCCGGGCTCGGCGGCCGCCGCGCGTCCCGCGGCGAGAGCGCGCGCGACCGCGACCGGCCCGCGGCGCACCGTGGGCGGCAGCGTCGCGGCGCGCGCCGGGTCGAGGAGCAGCTCGACGAGCAGCGCGTCGGACGAGCGCCCGCCCCCGCCCTCGAGCTCCTCGGCCCGCAGCGCCCGGCGCAGGCGACGCAGCGCGACGACGTCGAGCGCCCCGACGGGCGACGTGAGCAGCGCCGCCGCCGTGAACGGGTCGAGGGCCTCGGGGTCCTCCGCGTCGGCGACGCACACCCGGACGGCCGCGAGGAGCGGCGCGACCGCCGGCTCGTCGCGCAGCGGGACGTCGGAGCCGAGCAGCGTCACGGGGACCGAGGCGGCGACGAGCTCGCGGCGCAGCGCCGCGAGCCGCGTCCCCGTGCGCGCGACGACGGCCATCCGGTGCCAGGGGGTGCCGTGCAGCAGGTGCTCCGCGCGCAGCTCCCGGGCGACGAACGCTGCCTCCTGCGCGACGGCCGAGAGCACCGCCACCTGCACGGGCGGGGCACCGGGACCGTCGTCGGCCTCCTCACCCGCCTGCTCGCCGACGTCCCGCGGTGCGGCACCACGGTGCACGGCCCCGGCGACGGTGCCGACCTGCGCGGTCACGCGCCGCGTCACCTCGCGCAGCGCAGCGCTCTGGCGCCACGCCGTGCCCAGGACGGCGACGCGCGCGCCCAGCTCGCCCCGGCGCGCGCCGTCCCGCCGGGCCGGGGCGGACGCGCGGCCCACGAGCCCCGGGCTCGCGCCGCGGAACGTCTGCACCGCCGCGTCGGGGTCCCCGAGCAGCACGAGGCGCGCGCCGTCGTCGTGCAGCACGTGCAGGAGGCGCGCGGTGGCGACCGTCGCCTCCTGGTAGTCGTCGACGACGACGAGGTCCCAGCGCGGCCGGGCGGCGTCGGGCACCTCGTCGTCCCACGCGAGCAGCGCCTCCGCCGCCTCGTCGACCACGATCGCCGGGTCGAACCGCGACCCGGAGTCGGGTGTCCCGGCGCGCAGCGCGGTGACGTCGAGGTACTCCGCGTAGAGCTGGGCACCGAGCGACCACTCCGGGCGCTCGTAGCGCTCGCCGAGCGCGGCGAGGTCGGCCGGGGTCAGGCCGCGCTCCGCCGCGCGCATGAGGAGGTCGCGGAGCTCCTGGCGCAGCCCGCGGAGGCCGAGCGCCTCCTCCGGCAGGCCCGCGGGCAGCGCGAGCGGGGTGCCGAGGTGCGCGAGCCCCCCGTCGAGGTGGCCCTCCAGGAGCTCGGCGAGCACGAGGTCCTGCTCCGGCCCGGAGATCAGCGTCGGGACGGGCTCGCCGAGCGCGGCCGCGCGCTCCCGCAGGACGGCGAAGGCCGCGGACGCGGCGGTGCGCACGAGGGGCGCGCCGACGGTGCGGCGCGCGCGGTCCGACAGGCGGTCGCGGAGCGCGGCCGCGGCACGGCGCGACGCGGCGAGGAGGAGCACGCGCTCGGGCGCGACGCCGTCGCGCAGGGCCGCGAGCACGACCTCCTGCGCGACGAGGGTCTTGCCCGTGCCCGGCGCGCCCACCACGAGGGTCGCCCCGGGCCCGGCCGCGGCGGTGATCGCCGCGCGCTGGGAGTCGTCGAGCACCGCGTCGGCCTCGAGCTCGCGAGGCCGCGCGACGAGGCGGGGGGCGGTCGTCGTCCGGGGCACGGACCCGATCCCATCACGCGCCACCCACACCGCCGGGCGGGCGCGCGACGCGCGGGACTACGGGACGGGCCAGCCGTTGGTCAGGCAGCCCTGGGCCGAGATGGACTGCTGGACCATCACCGGGGCCACGGCGCCCGGCGCGGGGCAGTCCTCGTGGCCGTGGCCGAGCACGTGCCCGACCTCGTGGTTGACGAGGTACTGCCGGTACGTGGCGAGGTCGTCGCCGAAGTCCGGCGCCCCGAGGACCCAGCGCTCGAAGTTCAGCACGGCAGCACCCGTGACCGAGTTCCCGCACGAGTAGCGGCCCTCGGTCGCGAGCGGGGCGCACAGGCGGTCGGTCGTGGCGGGGCTCGCGAGCACGACCCGGATGGACGCGTCGTCGGCGGCCGTCCGGGAGAACGTCACGCCGTCGGGGACCGACCAGCCGCGCGGGTCGTTGAGCGTGGCGAGCACCGCGGCGGCGAACACCTCGCCGTCGACGGGGAGCCCGGCCTCGACCTCCACCCGGACGGAGCGGACCGTGCCGCTCCCGGGCGCCGGGCTCTCCCCCGGCACGACGACGAGCGAGCCGCCGAGGTCCGGCGCGACGACGACCGTCCCGACCAGGCCGGAGCCGGGCTCCGCGACCGGAGCCTCGGGCGCCTCGACCGGTGCCGGTTCCACGACGGGCTCCGGCGGCGTCGTCGGGGCGGGCGCGGGCTCGGGCGCGGTGATCGCGTCCGGGCGCGGCGCGATCGGGCCGAGGAGGCCCGGGCCCTGCGCGACGGCGCCCGCGCGCTCCACGGACGACCGGCTCACCGCCGCCGTCTCGTCGCGCTCGGGGACCGGTGGATCCACCCGTGCGTCGGCGGCGGGAGCGGCCTCGGTGCTCGCCGCCCCGCCCAGGTCCCAGACCTCCGCCGTCGCCGCACCGCCGCCCAGGCCGACGACGAGGCACGCGGCCACCGCGGCGCCGTGCCGCAGACCCGTCGTGCGACGCCCCGCACGGGCGCTCGAGAGGCGGTTCGGGGGGGTATGTCTGTCGGGCACCCGCCCATCGTCCCACTCCTCGTGACGCACGGTCGACACGAAGCGCGGTTTCCGTATCCTCCCCCCATGGGAGCCACCGAGGGACGCACGCGCGGCGCGGCCGCGGCTCCCCCCGGGGTGCGCACCCGGATGCCGCGCGACGAGCGTCGCGCCCAGCTCCTCACGATCGCCGAGGAGCTCTTCGCCTCCCACGGCTACCACCACATCTCGATGGACGACATCGCCGACCGCGCCGGGGTCGGCAAGCCCGTGCTGTACCGGCACTTCCCGTCGAAGCTCGACCTCTACCTCGCGATCGTCGACGACCAGGGCGACCGCCTCGTGGGCGCCGTGCACGCGACCCTGGACCCCTTCCGCGAACCGGCGCCCGGGACGCCCGCGGGCGACCCCGACGCCCTGGCGGTCGACGGCCTCGCCGTGATCGAGGGCATCGTGCGGGCCTACGTCGCGTACGCGCGCGCGGCGGGCCGCTCGGCCGCGCTGCTCTTCGAGTCCGACGTCATGCGGGACCCGGTCGTCCGGGCGCGCGTGCTCGCGCCCGACACGACGATCGCCGGCGCGTTCGCCGACGTCCTCGTGCGCATCACGGACCTCGACGCCGACGAGGCGCTCGTCGTCGCCCGCACGTGCACCGCCGTCGGGCGGGCCGCCGCGACGGAGGTCGTGCGGCCGGACGGCGGCGCGACGGCCGACGACGTCACCCGGCTCGTGCCGCGCCTCGTGTGGCGCGGGGTGCGCGGCATGCTGCGGCGGCCGCCGTCGGGCTCCCTCAGCGCGCCCGACGGGTCGGCGACGGGAATCTGACTACTATCGATCGCGTTGTCGCCGGTGGGACGCCCACCGGCGGCCCGAGGCCCGTCGTCGCTGCGCCTGGCGCAGCCGCTGTGAGGAGAGCTGAGTGGAAGTCACGATCGGTGTGCAGAACCTGGCCCGTGAGATCGTCGTCGACACGGACCTGACCGCCGAGGCCGTGGCCACCGCGGTCGCCGACGCGCTCGGCGGCGCCCCCGCCCTCGAGCTCACCGACTCGCGCGGTCGCCGCGTGATCGTCCCGACGGCGTCGCTCGGCTACGTCGAGATCGGCACCGAGGAGCAGCGCCGGGTCGGTTTCGGCTCCCTCTGAGCCTGAAGGTCTGAACGTCGGGACCCGAGCCTCGGGACCCGACCGTCACGTGCCGCCGTCGCGCCCCCGGGCGCGGCGGCGGCTTCGTCATGCCGCGAGGCCCAGGCGGTCCATCCGCCGGGAGTGCTCCGCCGTGAGGCGCGCGAACACCCAGGACTGCGTCGCGGGCGCGGGCCCGCTGCCGCCGCCCGCGGCGACCGGCTCGGCCCCCGCCGCCACGAGCCGGGCGAGCGCGGGACGCCGCGACAGCACGTCGCCGACGACGCCGAGCGCCTCGCCGACGAGACGCCGCCCCCACAGCGCGAGACGCGACGCGAGCACCGGGTCCTCGGCGGCGACCTCGGCGATGACCGGGGCGTAGCGCTGCGAGGGGGTGTCGTGCGTGAGCGCCTCCACGACGACGTCGCGCGAGCGCTCGTCGAGACCCTGGGCCGCGAGGAGGCAGAAGTCGTCCGCGACGCCCTGGCCCACGTAGCCCTTGAGGATGCCCTCCCACCACGTGCTGGGCTTGGTGCGCGCGTCGAAGTCGTCGAACAGGCCGTCGAACGGGGTCATGCAGTCCGCCGGGTCACCGCCCAGCTCCTCGACGCGCACGAGCACGCGCTCCTGCCGGTCGAGCATCGCGGCCGCGAGGCGGGACAGGGCCTGGCGCTGGCGCAGCGTGGGGGCGTGCGCGGCGTCGCCCGCGAGGCGCCCGAAGCTCGCGAGCTCGGTGTACGCGACGAGGCCGAGCAGCTCCACCGCGTCGGTGTGGTCCGCCGGGGGCAGGGTCGTGGGGCTCGCGTGCTCGGCGTCGCTCATCGGGCCAGGATAGTTCTCCGATATCATGGCCGACGTACATCGGTTGCCCGGTCGTCCAGACCTCACGCTCGTCACGCGTACGACGACGGCACGGCACGGTCCGCAGCGCGGGCCTGGCCACGACATCCCACGATCGGCTGCCGGCCACGAGGTGCGCACGACCGCGACCGGGAACCTCCCCGGCTCCGGGCCCCGACGGGCCCGCCGACGGTCGCGCGTGCCCGAACGAGACAGAGGCACCAGTGACCACCACAGACGCCACCACCACCGACGCGACGCCGGACGTGAGCGCGGACGCGACGTCCGTCGCCGCCAGCGTCCACGCGGACAACACGACCTTCGCGGACTTCGGCGTCCGCCAGGAGATCGTCGACGCGCTCTCCGACGCGGGCATCGTCCAGCCCTTCCCCATCCAGGCGATGACGCTCCCGGTCGCCATGTCCGGCCACGACATCATCGGCCAGGCCAAGACCGGTACCGGCAAGACCCTCGGCTTCGGCGTGCCGCTGCTGCACCGCGTCGTCGCCCCGGGCGAGCCCGGCTTCGACGAGCTGCCCTCCCCCGGCAAGCCGCAGGCGCTCGTCGTCGTCCCGACGCGCGAGCTCGCCGTCCAGGTCGCGAACGACCTCACCACGGCCTCGAAGCGCCGCTCGGTGCGCATCGTCCAGCTCTACGGCGGTCGCGCCTACGAGCCGCAGGTCGAGGCGCTGACGCGCGGCGTCGAGGTCGTCGTCGGCACGCCCGGCCGCATGATCGACCTGATGAACCAGGGCCACCTCAACCTCACGCGCGCCGCGACCGTGGTCCTCGACGAGGCGGACGAGATGCTCGACCTCGGGTTCCTCCCGGACGTCGAGAAGATCCTGGCGCGCACGCCCGCGCAGCGCCACACGATGCTCTTCTCGGCGACCATGCCGGGCGCCGTCGTCTCGATGGCGCGCCGCTACATGAAGCAGCCGACGCACATCCGCGCGAACGACCCCGACGACGGCGGCCAGACGGTCAAGAACATCGAGCAGGTCGTCTACCGCGCGCACGCGCTGGACAAGGTCGAGATGCTCGCGCGCATCCTCCAGGCCGAGGGCCGCGGGCGCACCATCGTGTTCGCCCGGACCAAGCGGACCGCCGCGAAGGTCGCGGACGAGCTCGTCGACCGCGGGTTCGCCGCCGGCTCGATCCACGGCGACCTCGGGCAGGGCGCGCGCGAGCAGGCGCTGCGCGCGTTCCGCAACGGCAAGATCGACGTGCTCGTCGCGACCGACGTCGCGGCGCGAGGCATCGACGTCGAGGACGTCACGCACGTCGTGAACTACCAGTGCCCCGAGGACGAGAAGACGTACCTGCACCGCACCGGCCGCACCGGCCGCGCGGGCAACAAGGGCACCGCCGTGACGTTCGTCGACTGGGACGACATCCCCCGCTGGTCGCTCATCGACAAGGCCCTCGACCTCGGCATCCCCGAGCCGGTCGAGACGTACTCGAGCTCGCCGCACCTGTACACCGACCTGCACATCCCCGAGGGCACGAAGGGCCGCCTCCCCCAGGAGCGGCGCACGCTCGCCGGGCTCGAGGCGGAGGAGATCGAGGACCTCGGCGAGACCGGCAAGCGTCACACGCCCGCGGGCGGGTCGCGCGGGCGCCAGGGCGGCCGGTCCGACGGCGGCCGCGGCCGCTCCGAGGGCGAGCGGGGCCGGTCCGAGGGCGACCGGGGCCGGTCCGGCGTCCAGGGCCGCTCCGGCGGGCGTCGCGGCGAGACCGAGCGCACGGGCGCGCGTGCCGAGGGCGAGCGCACCGAGGCGACCGAGGGCGCTCCGGCGGCCGAGGGCGGCGAGCGCCGTCGTCGGTCCCGCAGCCGCCGCCGCACGCGCGGCGGCCGCCCCGTCGAGCAGCAGGGCGGCGCCGCCGAGGCGACCGCCCAGCCCGCGGAGTAGTCGCTCCCGGCAGCTCCCGGGCCCGACGACGAACCCCGGGTCGCGCCCCACGGTCACCAGGCCGTGGGGACGCGGCCCGGGGTTCGTCGCGTCGGGATCAGTGCACGTGCGCGTCGCGCCCGGCGAACCACACCGCGACGCCCTGGACGGCCGCCGCGGCGACGAGGAGCAGGAGCGGGAGCGTCCACGCGCCGGTGACGTCGTGCGCGAGCCCGAGGCCGAGCGGGCCGGTCGCGGCGAGCAGGTAGCCGGCGCTCTGCGCCATGCCGGAGAGCTCGGACGTGTGCGCGGCGTCGCGCGCCCGCAGCGCCATGAGGGTGAGCGCGAGGCTGATCCCGCCACCCTGCCCGAGGCCGACGAGCACGACCCAGAGCGCCGCGCCGCCGGGGGCGGCGGCGAGCCCGAGCAGCCCCGAGCCCACGAGGACCACGAGCACGAGGCCGATGCCGCGCTGGCGCGGCATGCGCCCGGCGAGGACCGGGGTGACGAACGAGCCGACGATCCCCGCGAGGTTGCACAGCGCCAGGAGCCAGCCGCCCACCTCCGGCGTCCGGCCGAGCGCGACCATGATCTCGGGCAGCCAGGCGTTGACCGCGTAGAACGACAGCGACTGCATGCCCATGACGACGGTGACCGCCCAGGCGAGCGGGCTGCGCCACACCGCCGACCGCGCGGCGGCCGGCCCCGCCCCCGGCCCGAACGCCACCGTGCCGGCGGGGTCGGGCCGCAGCGCGCGCGGCACCCACACGAGCGCCCCGAGCACGGCGAGGACTCCCCAGGTCGCGAGCGCGCCGCGCCAGTCGAGACCGGCCGCCGACGCGACCGGCAGGGTCAGGCCCGCCGCGAGCGCCGCCCCGCCGGAGAGCGCCATCGAGTAGAGGCCGGTCATGAGGCCGATGCGGTCGGCGAAGTCGCGCTTGATGAGCGCGGGCAGCAGCACGTTCCCGAGCCCGATCGCGCACCCGGCGACCACCGTCCCGGCGAACAGCCCCGCGGTCGACGGCACGAGGCGCAGCGCGAAGCCGACGCACAGCAGGACGAGGCTCACGAAGAGCGCGCGCTCGAGCCCCCAGCGCCGCGCGAGCACGGGCGCGAGCGGCGCGAGGAGCCCGAAGCACAGGACGGGGAGCGTCGTGAGCACGCCCGCCGCCGTCGCGCTGAGGCCCAGGTCCGTGCGGATCTCGCCGAGCACGGGCGAGATCGCGACGACGGCGGGGCGGAGGTTGAGCGCCGCGAGGACGATCGCGACGACGGCGGCCAGCCCCAGCGGCCTGCGCAGCCCGCTCACGCCTCGACCTCGCCGGCGTCGGCGCGACCGGGACGGTCCGCGGCGGCCTCGACGAGCTGCGCCCGCACGGCGTCGATCGTCGCGACGACGGCGGCCTCGGCCGCGTCGGCGTCGGCCGCCCGGATCGCCGCGACGACCTCCTCGTGACCGGGGACGTCGCGGTGGTGCCGACGCTGCCCGCCGGACGGGAGCGTGCGGACGAGCGCGTGGTCGAGGCCGTCGTAGAGGTCGGCGAGCAGGGGGTTGCCCCCGGCGCGCACGACCTCGCCGTGGAAGGCGACGTCGGCGGCCTGGAAGGCGTGCTCGTCCCCGTCGCGTGCCGCGACCTGGGCGGCGAGCGCCGCGTCGAGGCGGCGGAGGGCGCCGGCGTCGGCCCGCCCGGCGGCGGCGCGCGCTGCACCGCGCTCGAGGATCTCGCGCACCTCGAGCACGTGGAGCGCGTCCGTGGTCCGGGCCCGCCGGGTCAGGGCGGCGTCGAGCCCGTCGGCCGCGCGCACGTAGGTGCCGTCGCCGCGGCGCGGCTCGAGGATCCCGGCGTGCTCGAGCGCGCGCACGGCCTCGCGCACCGTGTTGCGCCCGACGCCGAGCTCGGCGACGAGCTCGGGCTCGGGCGGGATGCGGGTGCCGACGGGCCACTCCCCGCGCTCGACGCGTTCCATGAGCCGTTCGACGACGAGCTCCGACACCTTGCGGGGAGGCATGATCGGCTGGTTCACCGAATGAACCTAACATCCCCTGTTTGGCCCGGCGGCGCAGCGGGCGTACGGGGTCCCGCGTACGGGGGTTGACCAGCGCGCGGCACCGCGAGGACCTTGCGACAGGACCGCTCCTTCGACGACGAAAGCGAGACCACCATGGACCCCACCGCGTCACGACCCCGACGACGGCTGCGCAGCCTCCTCGCCCTGGTCGCCTCCGCCACGCTCGTCGGGACGCTCCTCACCGGCACCACGACCGCCGCGGCCGCGGACACCGAGCTCGCCGTCAACGGCGGTTTCGAGTCCGGGCTGTCCGGGTGGACCTGCTCCGGCTCCACGGGGCAGCCGGCCACGAGCCCGGTCCGCACCGGCAGCGGGGCGCTCCGGGCCACGCCCGCCGGGACGGACAACGCGCGCTGCTCGCAGACCGTCGCCGTCCGGCCCTCGTCGACCTACACGCTCAGCGCGTGGGTCCAGGGCTCCTACGCGTACCTCGGGGCGAGCGGCGCGACGGCGCAGGACGTCACCACCTGGACGCCCTCGGCCCCGACCTGGCAACGGATCAGCGTGACCTTCACGACGACCGCGACGGCGACGTCCGCGACGGTCTTCGTGCACGGCTGGTACGGCCAGCCCGCCTACCTCGTGGACGACGTCAGCCTCGTGGGTCCGGGCGGCGGCACGGCGCAGCCGCCCGCGACCCCCACCGGTCTGACCGCCGGGACGCCCACCGCCACCAGCGTGCCCCTCACCTGGGGTGCCGTGGCCGGCGCCACGGGTTACGCCGTCTACCGCGACGGCACCCGCGTCGCCACGACCACGGCCCCGTCCACCACCGTCTCCGGGCTCACCGCCGCCACCGCCTACTCCTTCCAGGTCACCGCGACCAACGCCGCGGGCGAGTCACCCCGCTCCGCCGCCGTCGCCGTCACCACGGCGACCGGCGGCACCGGTGGCGGGCCCGGCGCCGGGCTGCCTGCGCACGCGCTCGTCGGCTACCTGCACACGTCGTTCGCCAACGGGTCGGGCTACGTCCGCATGGCGGACGTCCCGGACTCGTGGGACGTCATCAACCTCGCGTTCGGCGAGCCGACGAGCGTCACGTCCGGCGACATCCGGTTCAGCCTCTGCCCGCGGACCGAGTGCCCGAACGTGGAGTCGGTCGCGGAGTTCAAGGCCGCCGTCGCCGCCAAGCGCGCGGCCGGGAAGAAGGTGCTCCTCTCGATCGGCGGGCAGAACGGCCAGGTCCAGCTCACGACGACCGCCGCGCGCGACGCGTTCGTCGCCTCCGTGAGCTCGATCATCGACACCTACGGGCTGGACGGGGTCGACATCGACTTCGAGGGGCACTCGCTGTACCTGAACGCGGGAGACACGGACTTCCGCTCCCCGACCACCCCCGTGATCGTCAACCTCATCTCCGCGCTCAAGACGCTCACGGCACGCTACGGCGACGACTTCGTGCTGACGATGGCGCCGGAGACCTTCTTCGTCCAGAACGGCTACCAGTTCTACGGCTCCGGCCCGTGGGGCGGCCAGGACCCGCGCTGCGGCGCCTACCTGCCGGTGATCCACGCGCTGCGCGACGACCTGACGCTGCTCCACGTCCAGCACTACAACTCGGGGCCGATCATGGGGCTCGACGACCAGTACCACTCGATGGGCGGGGCGGACTTCCACGTCGCGCTGACGGACATGCTGCTCACCGGCTTCCCGGTCGCGCGCGACACGACGAAGATGTTCCCCCCGCTCCGCCCCGACCAGGTCGCGATCGGCCTGCCGGCCAGCACGCAGGCGGGCAACGGCCACACCCCGCCCGCGCAGGTCACCCAGGCCCTGGACTGCCTCACGAAGGGCACGGGCTGCGGGTCGTACCGGACCCACGGGCGCTGGCCGGGGCTGCGCGGCCTCATGACGTGGTCGATCAACTGGGACCGCTTCAACGGCGGAGAGTTCTCCCGGACCTTCGACGCGTACTGGCCCTGACCCGACCACGGGCGCGCGACCGCGAACGGCGAACGGCGTCCGGGGCCACCGCCCCGGACGCCGGTCGTCCGCGACGACGGGACGCGGGTCAGGCGGTCTGGACGAACTCGATGACGGCGTCGGCGACGAGCTGGACGGCGATGGCCGCGAGGAGCAGACCGGCGATCCGCGTCACGAGGATCGTGCCCGAGTCGCCGAGGACGCGGTTGATGACGTTCGCGAAGCGCATCGAGAGCCACAGGCACACGTGCACCGCGACGACGCCCGCCGCGATGGCGACCCACTCGGCGATGCCCCCGCCGCGTTCCCCCGCGCGCTGCACGAAGACCATCGTCGCGACGATCGCGCCCGGGCCGGCGAGCAGCGGCGTCCCGAGCGGCACGAGCGCGACGTTGACGCCCTTGTTGCCCGACGGTTGCGGCTCCTCCATCTTCCCGGTGAGCAGCTCCATCGCCACGAGGAGCAGCAGCAGGCCGCCCGCCGTCTGGAGCGCGGGCAGCGAGATGTGCATGTAATTGAGGATCTGCTGGCCGAACACCGCGAACGCGACGATCACGCCGAACGCCACGAGGATCGCGGTGCGCGCCGCCTGGTTGCGCTGCTTGGCGCCCATCGCGCTCGTCAGGCCCAGGAACACCGGCACCGTGCCGGGCGGGTCCATGATGACGAACAGGGTGACGAAGACCTCCGTGAAGAGCCGGACGTCGAAGAACTCGCTCATCGTCCGATCATCGGATCACGTCCAACTGTCCCAGCTCCTCGATCTGCTCCAGCACGGTCGGTGCTGTCGTGTTCTCCCCGAGCCGGTTCGGTTTGCCGGCCCCGTGGTAGTCGCTCGACCCGGTGACGAACAGGCCCAGGGTCCGGGCCAGGTCCTCGAGCCGTGCACGCTGACGCTCGTCGTGGTCGCGGTGGAACACCTCGAGCCCGGCGAGCCCCGCCTCGGCCATCTCCTCGATCACGGCGTCGGCCACGACGCGGCCACGACCGTCCGCGCCCGGGTGGGCGAAGACGGGCACGCCGCCCGCGGCGCGGATCCCGCGCACGGCCACGACGGCGTCGGGCGCGTAGTGGGGCACGTAGTACGGGGTGTCCGTGGCGAGGATGGTCGCGAACGCGGCGGAGCGGTCGGGCGCGAGCCCGGCCGCGACGAGCGCGTCGGCGATGTGCGGTCGCCCGATCGTCGTCCCCGCGACGGTCTGGGCGAGCACATCCTCCCATGTGATCGGGTAGTCCTCGGCGATGAGGTCGACCATCCGCCGGGCCCGGCTCGTGCGCGCGTCGCGCGTGCGGTCGAGCTCGGCCAGGAGGGCGGCGTGCGCCGGGTCGTGCAGGTAGGACAGCACGTGCACGCTGATGCCGCCGGAGCGGGCCGAGATCTCCGCGCCGCGCACGAGCGCGACCCCGTGCGCGAGCGCCGCGTCCGTCGCCTGCGCCCAGCCCGCCGTCGTGTCGTGGTCGGTGAGCGCGACGACGTCGAGACCGGCCGCGGCGGCGGCCTCGACGACCCCTCCCGGTGTGTCCGTGCCGTCGGACACGGTCGAGTGGGTGTGGAGGTCGATGCGCACGGGTCCAGGATAGTGACGACGCCCGGGCAGGACGGCACCGGACCCCCACACGATGTCCACACGAGGCCCGGCGCCTCACCACGGCCGTCCCAGGCTCGGGTGCCATGGTCAGGAGCGATGACCCTCACGACGCCCCCCACGGCAGCCCCCGCGACGACCTCCCCCACGACCCCCTCGACGCCGACGTCCCCCGACCCCGCGCAGGCTCCGCCCGCGGTGGTCTTCGTCCACGGCATGCGCACCTCGGGCGCGATCTGGGACCACCAGGTCGAGCACGTGCGCGCACTCGGCCACGACGCCGTCGCGGTCGACCTGCCCGCGCACGGCGCCCGCGCGCACGAGCGCTTCACGCTCGACCGCTCCTTCGAGGTGCTCGACGAGGCGGCCGCGTCGTTCGGCCCCGACCGCCGCGTCGCGCTCGTCGGCCTCTCGCTCGGCGGCTACACGTCGCTCGCCTGGGCGGCCCGCCGCCCCGCCAAACTCGCGGGCGTCGTCGCCGCGGCCTGCACGTCCGACCCCAAGGGCAAGCCGGTCGCGCTGTACCGCGACGTCGCGCGCCTCGTCGTCGCCGGGGGCGGCGCCGTCGGCCGCGGCGCGCGCTGGGCCGCGCGCACGACCGCGACCGCGTGGGGCACGATCGCCCGCGGCGGGCGCGGCCTGCCGGGCGGTGCCGCGTCGTCGTACACGCTGGCCGGGCCGGCCGACGCCGGGCCCCCGACGCCGGTCGCGCCCGGCTGGCACGTCGTCACCGACGCGCTCTCCCAGCTCGCGGGCCGCTCGTGGCTCGCCCACGTGCGCGACGTCGACGTCCCGGTGTGGCTCGTCAACGGCGCGCGCGACCACATGCGCCTCGACGAGCAGCGCTACCTCGCGGCGGCCGCGGACGCGGCGCTCGTCGTCGTGCCGCGCGCCGGCCACGACGTCAACAGCGAGGCCCCCGAGGCCTTCAACCGCGTGCTCGGCCGCGCGCTCGCGGACTTCGGCCGTGTGCGCGGTGCGAGACTGGGGGCATGACCGACGCCACCCCCGTCACGCCCGCGCCCCCGTCCGAGACGCCCGACCAGGCCACCGAGCACGCCGGTCCCGGCGAGGCCCAGGACCTGGCCGCGCGCGGGAGCAACCGCTCCCAGCGCCCGGACTCCGACGCGTTCAAGGCCTTCATCACGAGCGGCTGGGCGCCGCGCGCCGCGCTCGACGTCGAGCCGCTGCCGGCCGCCCCGTTCACCGTCGCGCGCCGCGCCGCGCTGTCGGCCCGGTTCCCGGGCGCGCGCCTCGTCGTGCCCGCCGGCCCGCTGAAGACGCGGTCGAACGACACGGACTACCGCTTCCGCCCGCACTCGGCGTTCGCGCACCTCACCGGCTACGGCACGGACCAGGAGCCCGACGCGGTGCTCGTGCTGCACCCCGTGGAGCCGGGCACCGGGGACGCCGGGTCCGACCACCACGCGGTGCTCTACGTCCGCCCGCTCGCGGCGCGCGACACCGAGGAGTTCTACGCGGACGCGCGGTACGGCGAGTTCTGGGTCGGCGCGCGTCCGTCGCTCGACGACGTCACGACCGCGACCGGCGTGGAGGCGCGGCACGTCGACGAGCTGCGCGACGCGCTCGCGAAGGACGTCGGCGCCGGCGGGGTGACGCTCCTCGTCGTCGCGGGCGCGGACGAGGCCGTGGAGGCGCTCGTCGAGGCGATCCGCGCGGAGGCGGGCGTCGACGAGGCCGCCGGGTCCGCCGAGGACCAGCAGCTCAGCGAGGCCGAGTGGCTCGCGCGCGCCGAGGCCGCGTACCGCCGCACGGACGCCGCGCTCGTCGAGGCGGTCTCCGAGCTGCGCCTGGTCAAGGACGCGCACGAGGTCGAGCAGATGCGCGAGGCCGTCGCGGCGACGATCGCGGGCTTCGAGGAGGTCGTGCGGAGCCTGCCGCGCGCCGTCGGGCACCGTCGCGGCGAGCGCGTCATCGAGACGACGTTCGACGCCCACGCGCGCCTCGAGGGCAACACGGTCGGCTACGAGACGATCGCCGCGGCCGGCGAGCACGCGACGACGCTGCACTGGATCCGCAACGACGGCGTCGTGCGGACCGGCGAGCTCGTGCTGCTCGACGCGGGCGTCGAGGTCGACTCGCTCTACACGGCCGACGTGACGCGCACGCTGCCCGTCGACGGCGAGTTCACCGACGTCCAGCGCCGCGTGTACCAGGCCGTGCTCGACGCCGCGGACGCCGCGTTCGCCGTCGCGGTGCCGGGCGCGCGCTTCCGCGACGTGCACGCCGCCGCGATGGAGGTCATCGCCGCGCGCCTCGAGGAGTGGGGCCTGCTCCCGGTGAGCGCCGCCGAGTCGCTCTCGCCCGAGGGGCAGCAGCACCGCCGCTGGATGGTGCACGGCACGAGCCACCACCTCGGCCTCGACGTGCACGACTGCGCGCAGGCGCGGCGCGAGCTCTACCTCGACGGGGTGCTCGAGCCGGGCATGGTCTTCACGATCGAGCCGGGCCTGTACTTCAAGGCGGACGACCTGGCCGTCCCGGCGGAGTACCGCGGCATCGGCGTCCGCATCGAGGACGACGCCCTCGTCACGGCCGACGGCAACGAGAACCTGTCGGCCGCGCTGCCCCGTCGCCCGGAGGACGTCGAGGCCTGGATGGCGCGGCTGCGCGGCTGAGTCGCGCCCGGCTCACCGGCGGAGGAACTGGGCTATGGTGGCCCGTTCATCCACCGGTGAGGGGAGGTGAACTCACGTGGCGAAGAGCATCAAGAAGGAAGCGTCGATGTCCATCAAGGAGAAGCGCGCCCAGAAGCGCGAGAGGGCTGCCGAGACCGCAGTGAAGTCGCGGAAGCGCTAGCGGCGCTTCCGCCGAGGGCCGGCCGACGGACGACGACGTCCAACGGTCGGCCTTCGTCGTCCCCCAGGTCCGGGGACGCCTGAGCCCGACCGGAGCGCGGTCGGGCTCGGGCGCCCGGTCAGGCAGTGCGCTCGGTCAGGCAGGGCGCTCGGGCTGGTCCGGGTGCGGGCCGGGGGCGGTCGCCGGCCCGGGGTCTGCGCCGGGTGCCGGCGCGTCGGTCGGCTGGTCCGACGTCGGGCGCATGGCGCCGTAGCGCGGCTCGCCCGTCGGCGTCGTCCAGCGCGGGTCGGGCGTGCGGGCCGGAGGCGCGGCCGGAGGCGGCGGGGCAGGGACGCCCGCCGAGGGTTCCGGGGCCGGGGCGGCGGGGGGCGTGGTGCCGGGGGTGCCCCAGCCGGGGTTGGCCGGCGCGGCGGGTCCGCGGACGCCGCCCGCGCCCTCGGGCATGCGGCCCAGGAGCTGGCGCGCCTCACCCGCGCGCTCGGGCGCGCAGAGGATGCCGTAGGACGAGGCGACGATCTGGCTCTGCGACGTGAAGTCGCGCTTGCCCTGCGTCAGCGCGTACGACAGCACCGAGAAGAGCAGGCCGAACCCGGCGCCGATCCCGACGGCGGTGAGCACGAACCCGCCCTGGCCGGAGAACATGAAGAGCAGCAGGCCGACGAAGAGGCCGAACCACGCGCCGGACGCGGCACCCGCGATCGCGACACGACCGTAGGTGAGGCGGCCCGTCACGCGCTCGACCATCTTGAGGTCGGTGCCGACGATCGTCACGAGCTCGACCGCGAACTTGTTGTCCGAGAGGAAGTCGACCGCCTTCTGCGCCTCGAGGTAGGTCGCGTACGACGCCACCTCCTCGCCGCGCGGCGGGGTGGGGACACGGGGGACGGCACCCGGGCGTGACATGCTCATTCGCCCAGTCTGTCCTACCCGGGCGGAGCGCGCGAGGGCCGCTCCCCGGCCCGACCGGCCGACGACGGCGGGGAGGCGGCCGGGAGACGGCTCGGGACGCCCGCCATCTGCCGGGACGGAGCGCGGCGACCGGGGCGCGTGCGTAGGCTGGCGGCGTGAGTGCAGCCACCACCGTCTTCGTCGCGCGCCTGGCCGGGACCAGCGTGTTCGACCCCATCGGCGACCAGGTCGGGCGGGTGCGGGACGTCGTCGTGCTCATCAGGCCGAAGGGGGCGCCGCGCGCGGTGGGCCTCGTGGTCGAGGTGCCCGGCCGGCGCCGCGTCTTCCTGCCCCTGACGCGCGTGACGAGCATCGACGCGGGCCAGGTCATCTCCACCGGGCTCGTCAACATGCGGCGGTTCGAGCAGCGCGCCATGGAGACCCTGGCCGTGAGCGAGCTCCTGGAGCGCACGGTGCAGTTCGTCGACGGGTCGGGCTCGGCGACGGTCGAGGACCTCGCGATCGAGCGCCAGCGCACCGGCGACTGGCTCGTCACCAAGCTGTACGTGCGCCGGCAGGCGCAGCACAAGGGCACGCTCGGGCTGCGCCGGCGGGGCGACGCGCTCGTCGTCGACGTCGACGCCGTGACCGGGCTCGCCGGGAGCACGGAGGCGCAGGGCGCCGCGATGCTCCTCGCCGCCTACGACGACCTCAAGCCCGCCGACCTCGCCGACGTCATCCACGACCTCGGCGACACGCGCCGGCTCGAGGTCGCGGGCGCGCTCGACAACGAGCGGCTCGCCGACGTCCTGGAGGAGCTGCCCGAGGACGACCAGGTCGCGATCCTCTCCGGGCTCGACACCGACCGCGCCGCCGACGTCCTGGAGGCGATGCAGCCCGACGACGCGGCCGACCTCCTGCACGAGCTCCCCGAGGCCCAGGCCGCCCAGCTCCTCGAGCTCATGGAGCCCGACGAGGCGCGCGACGTGCGCCGCCTCCTCTCCTACGCGGAGGACACCGCGGGCGGGCTCATGACGTCCGACCCGGTCGTGCTCGGCCCGGAGACCACCATCGCGACCGCGCTCGCGCAGATCCGCCGCAAGGACCTCGCGCCCGCGCTCGCGTCGATGGTGTTCGTCGCGCGCCCACCGCTCGAGACGCCCACGGGCCGGTTCCTCGGCGTCGCGCACTTCCAGCGCCTGCTGCGCGAACCCCCGCACGCGGCCGTCGGCTCGGTGCTCGACTCCGACGTCGAGGGCGTCACGCCCGACGCGCCGCTCGGGCGCGTGACCCGCATCCTCGCGACCTACGACCTGCTGTGCGTGCCCGTGCTCGACGCGGAGAAACGCCTGCTCGGCGCGATCAGCGTGGACGACGTGCTCGACCACATGCTGCCCGACGACTGGCGCGAGACCGACGACGAGGACACCGAGGCCGCGCGCCGTGCCGTCGCGAGCGGGCGCGCGCGCACCGCCGTGCCCGGCCGGCCGGGCACCGCGGGGGTGGCCCGTGGCTGACCGCCTCGACACGCCGAAGACCGCGCGCCGCAGCTTCTTCCCGCGCGTCAAGGTCGACCAGGACGCCGTCGGCCGCTCGACCGAGGGCATCGCACGCTTCCTCGGCACGCCGCGGTTCCTCGTCTACCTCACCGTGTTCTGCGCGCTGTGGATCGCGTGGAACTCGTGGGGCCCGGAGGGGTTGCGGTTCGACTCCGCCGAGTTCGGGTTCACCGCGCTCACGCTCATGCTCTCGCTCCAGGCGTCGTACGCCGCGCCGCTCATCCTGCTCGCCCAGAACCGGCAGGACGACCGCGACCGCGTCACCGCGGAGCAGGACCGCCAGCGCGCGGAGCGCAACCTCGCGGACACCGAGTACCTCGCACGCGAGATGGCCGCGCTGCGCATCGCGCTGAGCGAGGTCGCCACGCGCGACTTCGTGCGGTCCGAGATCCGCAACCTGCTCGAGGAGCTGGAGGAGAAGGCGGCCCGTCAGCCCGACGACGAGGTCGCCGACCGCTGACCCCGAGGCGCTACTGCGTGCCCTCCGCCGCGACCCGGCGCAGCCGCTCGGCGAGGGCGGGGTCGCCCGCGACGGCGAGCCCGTCCGCCGGGCCACGGCCCCAGAGCCACAGGTCGAGCGCCCAGGCCGGGCCGGAGACCTGCGTCGTCGTCGAGCCGGGCAGGTCGACGAGCTGAGCGACGTCCAGGTCGTACGCCGTCCCCGACTCCGGACCGGTCCCCGTGAAGCGCCCGAACGCGAGCTCCCAGCTCCGCGGGCGCTCCCCCGGGCCGTCGACGACGACCGACACCGTCGCGCCGTCGGGCGTGAAGACGCCCCAGCCGGGCACCCCGTCGACCATGACGGACAGCACCTCGTCGACCCCGTCCGCCGCGACGTCCGGGTCGGCGGGCGTGACGTCGCGCCCGGCCGTGAGCTCGGCGTCGGCGCGGTGGACGAGCGCCTCGTGGGCCTGGCGCCGCAGGACCCAGCCGACGTGGCGGCCCTCCTCGTGCCACGACCAGCAGGGCTCGTCGGGGTCACGACCGGTGAGCGCCGCGACGAGCCGGCTCGTCGAGCGCTGGAGCAGCGCGGGCAGCTCGGCGTCGGAGGACGGCCGGGCCAGCGGCTCGACCTCGTCGCCGTCGGTCCCCTCCCCGGGGGCCGGGCCGACGACGCGCGCCCAGAAGTCCTGCACCTCGGCGAGGTGGTAGAGCAGGTCGGCGCCCGTCCACTCGGGGCACGCGGGGACGCGCGCGTCGGGCGGGGCGCTGCGCACGGCGTCGCCGAACAGCTCGCTGTCCCGCGCGAGGGAGGCCAGGGCGTCCATCCGTGCACGGTAGCCCCGATCCGCGGCGCTCGTCGTGCGACGGGGCTCACGTCCGGCCCGGGACCTACGGCCCGGCCGACCGGGTGTCGGCCCCGCCTACGATGGGGGCATGCCCGACCCCGCCGCAGACCTGCTCGAGCACGCCGTCCGGCAGGCCCTCACCACGGTCCTGGACCCGGAGATCCGCCGCCCCGTCACGGACCTCGGCATGATCCGCTCGGTCGACGTCGAGCCCGGTGCGCCGGGCGCCGTCGTGACGGTCGGCGTCGACCTCACGGTCGCCACGTGCCCGATGCGCGACACGCTCGTGCGCGACGTCGACATCGCGGTGCGCGCCGTCGACGGCGTGGCGGACGTCCGGGTCGACCTCGGCGTCATGAGCGCGGAGCAGCGGGCCGAGCTGCGCACGATGCTGCGCGGCGGCGTGGGCGAGCCCGAGATCCCCTTCGCCAAGCCGGGGTCGCTGACGAAGGTGTACGCGATCGCGTCGGGCAAGGGCGGGGTGGGCAAGTCGTCGGTCACGGCGAACCTCGCGGTCGCGCTCGCCGCGCAGGGCCTCGAGGTCGGCGTCGTCGACGCGGACATCTACGGGTTCTCGATCCCGCGCATGCTCGGCGTCGACCGGCAGCCCACGCGCGTCGACAACATGCTCCTGCCGCCGATCGCGCACGGCGTGAAGGTCGTCTCGATCGGCATGTTCGTGCCCCCGGGCCAGCCCGTCGTGTGGCGGGGACCGATGCTGCACCGCGCCCTCCAGCAGTTCCTCGCGGACGTGTTCTGGGGCGACCTCGACGTGCTGCTCCTCGACCTGCCGCCCGGCACGGGCGACATCGCCATCTCGGTCGCGCAGCTCCTGCCCGGCAGCGAGATCGTCGTCGTCACGACGCCGCAGGTCGCCGCCGCGGAGGTCGCGGAGCGGGCCGGGTCGGTCGCGACGCAGACCCAGCAGGGCGTCGTCGGCGTGGTCGAGAACATGTCGTGGCTCGAGCAGCCCGACGGGTCGCGCCTCGAGGTGTTCGGGGCGGGTGGCGGCGAGCGCGTCGCGGCGAACCTGTCGCGCGCGACGGGGACCACGGTCCCCCTCCTCGGCCAGGTGCCCCTCGACGTGTCGCTGCGCGAGGCGGGCGACGGCGGCACCCCGGTCGTGCTCTCCGACCCCGGCTCCCCCGCCGCGGCCGCGCTGCGCGACGTCGCGACCGGCCTCGCGCGCCGGCCGCGCGGGCTCGCGGGGCGGTCGCTCGGGGTCACGGTCGTCTGACGCGACGGCCTCCGGACGTCGGCCGGTCTTTCACCGTCCTTTCCCTATCTTTTCCGCGCGCCACGGTATAGTCTCGCCCGCATCTCGTCCGGGGGGACGGCCGTCGGGCCGGTGAGGGGGATCGTGTCGTGGCATCGCCGCCGCTCCGCCCTGCCCTCGTCTCGCTCGCGATCCCCCTGACCTGCGACGCCGCCCCCGCCACCCGCGCAGAGCGCTGCTGTCCGGCGGGTGCGCACGCCCGTCCCACGTGGTCACGTCGACGTGACCGGCCGGTGACCCACCGGTGACGAAGCCGCGACAGAACTCCTCCCCAGGGATGACGACGCCGTCCGTGTCCCCGCCCTAGCCTCGGGCCGGGCCGTCGTCGGCCCCGCCAGCAGCGTCCGCTCGTCGTCCCGCCACCGTCGTCCCGCCACCGTCGTCCCAGGAGCCCGCACGTGGGTATCACCCGCCGGATCATCTTCCCCGCCCTCCGCATCGTGATCTGGGCGGCGATCGCCGCCCTGCTCGCCGTGATCGCCTTCCGCTCGGCGCCCGAGCCACCGGTCGACCCGGCGTTCCCCACGGCGCAGATCGTCGAGCCGCGCGTCGCGGTGACCACCGGGGACGTCACGAACACCGTGGTGCTGACCGGCCAGGTCGTCGCCGACCCGGCAGCACCCCAGAAGGTCACGCAGCGCGGCGTCGTGACCGCGGTCCACGCCAAGCCCGGCGACGTCGTCGAGGCGGGCGCGCCCCTCCTCGAGGTCACCCTCGAAGAGCCTCGCGAGCCCCTGACCGAGACCGACCCCGAGACGGGCGAGGTCACGGTCACCGAGCGTCGGCCGAAGGTCACGCGAGAGACCGTCAAGGCCACCATCGGCGGGACGGTCGCCACGTTCACGGCGCTCAAGGACCAGGAGGTCGCCGTCGGCGAGGACTTCGCGACCGTCTCGCCCGGCACGCTCTCGGTCACGGGCAGCATGGTCGCCGAGCAGCAGTTCCGGCTCCTCCAGATCCCCGGCGAGGCGACCGTCACGGTCACCGGCGGCCCCGCGCCGTTCGTGTGCACGAACCTCCGCATGGGCGCCGCCGCCGCCCCCGCGGGCACGCCCGAGGAGGGCGCACCCGACCCGGCCGCCGGCGCGTCGTCCGCGAGCGTGACGTGCGCCGTCCCGGGCGACGTCACCGTCTTCGCCGGGCTCGCCGCCGAGCTGGAGATCACGGCGGGCTCCGTCGAGGGTGCCCTCGTGGTCCCCGTGACGGCGGTCCTCGGCCGCGTCGAGCAGGGCAAGGTGTGGGTCGTCGGCGCGGAGGGCGAGCCCGAGGAGCGCGCCGTGACGCTCGGTCTCACCGACGGGTCCGTCGTCCAGGTGACCGAGGGCCTCGCCGAGGGCGACGAGGTCCTCGAGTTCGTGCCGGGCCAGGACGTCATGCCGGTCATGGACGACATGATGGTCACGGACGACAGCGAGGCCTCGTACTGATGAGCCTCCTGGAGCTCAGCGGGGTCACCCGCTCGGTGCTGCTCCCCGACGACCGCGAGCTCGAGATCCTGCGCGGCATCGACCTCACGGTCGGCGCGGGCGAGCACGTCTCGATCGTCGGGCGCTCGGGGACGGGCAAGTCGACCCTGCTCAACATCCTCGGTCTCCTCGACAGCCCGACGAGCGGGGACTACCTGCTCGACGGCGTCCCGATCGGCCGGCTCTCCGGCCGCGCCCGGGCGCGACGCCGCGGCACGGACTTCGGGTTCGTGTTCCAGCAGTTCAACCTGCTGCAGGGTCGTACCGCGCTCGAGAACGTCGTCGCCCCGCTGCTGTACGCGCGCGGGCGCCAGTTCTGGCAGCGGCGCACGCTGGCCGCCCAGATGCTCGAGCGGGTGGGCCTCGGCGACCGCCTCGACACCCGCCCCGAGAAGCTCTCGGGCGGCGAGCAGCAGCGCGTCGCGATCGCCCGGGCCCTCGTGCGCGTCCCGCGTGTCATCCTCGCGGACGAGCCCACGGGGGCGCTCGACGTCGACACGGGCAGCGAGGTCATGGACCTGCTCGACACCATCGCCCGCGAGAACGGGTCCGCGCTCATCGCGATCACGCACGACCTCGCCGTCGCCTCCCGCGCGGGCCGACAGTTCCGGCTCGCCGACGGCGTGCTCACCCCGATCGCCATCAGCGCGCGCAGCGCCGGGTCGCTCGGGGCGCTCGGCGCGCCGTCGAGCACCGACGACGGGGCCGGGAGCGACCCCGGGACGAGCCACGACCACCAGGCCGAGCACGTGGCCCGGCCGCTCGTCGGTGCAGCTCCCGCGCTCTCCGCCCGCACGACCGCCGCCACCGCGGCCGGTACCACGGACACCGCGCGCGACGCGGGAGCCACGGCATGACCGGCGTCGTCGGCGCCCTCCTCGAGGCGTGGGACGAGCTGCGGGTCCACAAGGTGCGGGTGCTGCTCGCGCTCGTCGGCGTCGCCGTCGCGGTCTGCGCGATCACCACGATCTCGGCCGCCGGGGAGATGCTGCGCCAGGTCTCGGCCGAGCAGAACGAACGCTGGGGCGGTCGCCCCGCGACGCTCCAGGTCTCGGCATGGCCCACGGGCGACGGCGGGAGCGTCATGCCCACGTCGGAGGAGTACGAGCAGGTGTTCGACGAGATCGTCGACCGCTACGGCATCGGCTACTCCTCGATGCTGCGCGACGCGCCCGCACCGGTGCGGTTCCCCGGCGGCACGCGCGAGATCACCACCACGGGGGTGGAGCCCGACTGGGCCACGATGCACCGCTTCCAGGTGACGTCGGGTCGCTGGTTCACGGAGGCGGACGCGGACCGTCTCGCGCCCGCGCTCGTCGTCAACCAGGCGTTCCTCGACGCGCTCGGCGGAACGACCGTGGCCGAGCACCCGACGGTCACGATCGGCGGGGACAACCCGGTCGTCGCGACCGTGGTCGGGGCCTTCCCGGACGACTGGCCGGACATGGACCCGGTCGCGTACGCGCTGGTCGACGCCCAGTCGACGTGGGTCACGCCCGAGTCGATGGAGATGATGGGGCCGCCCCGGCTCGAGCTGTGGGTGCCCGACGACCTGTCGGACGCGCTCGTCGAGACGGTGCGCCGCGACGTGGCGGGCGCGCTCGAGGGCGTCCAGGCCGACGTCTACCGGTCCGACTCGCCGTCGGCGTCGGTCGTCGACGGCGCGATCCGGTGGGTCGTGCTCGGCGTGAGCGCGATCGCGCTGCTGCTCGGCGGGCTCGGCCTCGTGAACATCGCGCTCGTCACGGTGCGGTACCGGATCCGCGAGATCGGGATCCGCCGCAGCTTCGGCGCGAGCTCGGGGCGAGTCTTCTTCTCCGTGATGATGGAGAGCGTCGTCGCGACGACCGTCGCGGGCGTGCTGGGCGTGACGGTCGCGATCGTCGTGCTGCACAACGTCCCGCTCGACGTGCTCATGGGCTCGGCCGTCCAGGACGCACCCGGCTTCCCGTTCTCCGCCGCGGTGACCGGGATGCTCGCGGCCGTCGGGATCGGGGCGCTGGCGGGGCTCCTTCCCGCGCTCGTCGCCGTGCGCGTCAAGGTGATCGACGCGATCCGGTACTGACCCGCTCGGCCCGGCCTCGTCGCCGGGCCGAGCGATGTTGGTTCCTGTTCGGTCATGTTGGATTTCTCGGCGATGTGGACAATACTGTCGGCATGCTCGCCTCACAGCGCCAGGAGCGCATCCTCGCGGAGATCCGCGACCACGGCGCGGTCCGGATCGGCGACCTGACGCGGGAGCTCGGCGTCTCGGACATGACGATCCGGCGCGACCTCGTGGAGCTCGCCGACCAGGGCCTCGTCCGGAAGGTCCACGGGGGTGCCGTCGCCCCGCACACGACCGCGCACGAGCCCGGCTTCGCCGCGAAGAGCTCGCGGGAGGCCGCGGAGAAGGAGGCGATCGCCACCGCGGCGGCGCGCCTCATCACGCCGAACGCCTCCGTCGCGCTGAGCGCCGGCACGACGACCCACCTGCTCGCCGCCCGCATCGCCGCGGACCCCGCGCTGCGGCCGCTGACGGTCGTGACGAACTCCCTCCCGGTCGCCGAGATCCTGCACCGCGCCAACGACCCACGGCTCGAGACGATCCTCACCGGCGGCAGCCGCACGCCGTCCGACGCGCTCGTCGGCCCGCTCGCCGAGGCCGCGCTGTCCGGGCTGCGCGTCGACCTCGCGTTCGTCGGCGCGCACGGCGTCGACCCGGAGATCGGGCTCACGACGCCGAACCTCGACGAGGCCGCGACGAACCGCGCGCTCATCGAGTCCGCCGGGCGCACCGTCGTCCTCGCCGACCACACGAAGTGGCACACCACGGGCCTGCGCGTCTTCGCGACGTTCGCCGACGTGGACGTGCTCGTCACCGACGTCGGGCTCGCCGAGGACGAGCGCGCGCGCGTCCAGGACCTCGTCGAGCAGCTCGTCGTCGCCTGACCGGCGACCGCAGCCCCGGCTCCCCGCACTCCCCCACCGCACCGCGATCGGAACACCGCACGCATGAACCCGCACCTGCGCCGCACCTCGACCCGGCTCGCCGACGGCCGCGAGCTCGTCTACTTCGACGACTCCCCCGCGTACGTCTCGGGCGAGCGCACGCGACGGCTCGACGACCCGCGACCGCTGCCGGACCGCTTCGCCCCGGTGCCGGGTCCGGACGGCGTCCCGCACCCGTACGTCGGTCCGGAGATGCGCCGGGACCCGCTCACCGGCGACTGGGTCCCGCTCGCGGTGCACCGCATGAACCGGACCTTCCTGCCCGCCGCGGACTCGTGCCCGCTGTGCCCCGCGCGGCCCGGCAGCGCGTACTCGGACGGCGAGGTCCCCGACACGGACTACGACGTCGTGGTCTTCGAGAACCGCTTCCCGTCGCTCCAGCGCGTTCCTGGCGTGCCGGACGCGGTGGTGACGGACGCGCCGCTCCAGCAACACGCCCCGGCGGCGGGCCGGTGCGAGGTCGTGTGCTTCTCGAGCGACCACCGCGCGTCGTTCGGCGCGCTCCCGCCGCAGCGGGTCCGCACGATCATCGACGCGTGGGCGGACCGCACCGCCGCGCTGGGCGCCGAGCCGGGGGTGGAGCAGGTCTTCTGCTTCGAGAACCGCGGCCCGGAGATCGGCGTCACCCTGCACCACCCGCACGGCCAGATCTACGGCTACCCGTACGTGACGCCGCGCACGCGCGCGCTGCTCGACCAGGCCCGCGAGCACCACCGCCGCACCGGCCGCAGCCTGCTGCGCGACGTGCTCGAGTCCGAGCTCGCGGACGGCCGCCGCGTCGTCCTCGAGACCGAGCACTGGGTCGCGTACGTGCCCTACGCGGCGCGGTGGCCCGTCGAGGTCCACCTCGCGCCGCGACGCGACGTCCCCGACCTGCCGGCGCTCACGGACGCCGAGCGCGACGACCTCGCCGCCGCGTACCTCGAGCTGCTGCGCCGCCTGGACCGGTTCTTCGAGAAGGCCGACGGCGACCCCATCCCCCTGCCGTACATCGCCGCGTGGCACCAGGCCCCGGCCCGCGAGGGCCGCTCGGTCGCCGACGGTGGCACCGACGACGTCACGCTCGCGCGGCTGCACCTCCAGGTGTTCTCCGTGCTGCGCGCGCCCGGCAAGCTCAAGTACCTCGCGGGCTCGGAGTCGGGCATGGGCGCGTGGATCAGCGACACCACGCCCGAGCGCATCGCCGCACGGCTCCAGGAGCTCGCCCCGGCGAGCGCCGCCCGGGGCTGGGTGCCCGCGCTGTCGGACGACGACGGCGCCGCCCGCGCCCGCGCCCTCCTCGCCGAGGCGTTCGGCGCGGACGAGACCGGCGAGGGGGTCCACGTGTGGGCCGCGCCCGGGCGCGTCAACATCGTCGGGGAGCACACCGACTACAACGCGGGCCTGTGCCTGCCGGTCGCGCTGCCCCACCGCACCTGGGTGGCGCTGCGCCCGCGCACCGACTCGCTCGTCCGCCTCGCGTCCGCGCAGGCGCCCGGCGAGACGTGGACGGCACGCCTCGAGGACGTCCGCCCGGGCGAGGTCGCGGGCTGGGGGTCGTACGTCGCGGGCGTGGCCTGGGCGCTGCGCGAGCACCTCGTCGCCCAGGGCGCGGACCCCGCCGCCGTCCCCGGGTTCGACGCGGCCGTCGACTCGAGCGTCCCGTTCGGCGCCGGGCTCTCGTCGTCCGCAGCCCTCGAGTGCGCGGTCGCCGTCGCGCTCGACGACGTCGCCGGGCTCGGCCTCGCGGCGACCGACGCGGGCCGCGCCACCCTGGCCGCGGTGAGCATCCGCGCGGAGAACGAGATCGCGGGCGCGCCCACCGGCGGCATGGACCAGTCCGCGGCGCTGCGCGCGCAGGCCGGTCACGCGCTCCTCCTCGACTGCCGTCCCGGGCTCGACCCGGTCGAGTCCGCCACGCAGGTGCCGTTCGACCTCGACACCGCGGGCCTCGCGCTGCTCGTCGTGGACACTCGGGCGGAGCACCGGCTCGTCGACGGCCAGTACGCGCAGCGCCGGGCCACGTGCGAGGGCGCCGCCCGCACGCTCGGGATCGCCTCGCTGCGCGAGCTCGCCGACGCGGTGGACGCGAGCGACGACCCGGCGGCCGCGCTCGCCCGGGCGCTCGACGCGCTGCCCGACGACGTCGCGCGCCGCCGGGTGCGCCACGTCGTCACCGAGATCGGCCGGGTGCGCGAGCTCGTGGCGCTGCTGCGCGAGGGGCGGCCGGACGCCGTCGGCCCGCTGCTGAACGCGTCGCACGCGTCGTTGCGCGACGACTACGAGGTGTCGAGCGTCGAGCTCGACGTCGCGGTCGACGCGGCGCGCGTCGCGGGCGCCCTGGGCGCGCGGATGACGGGCGGCGGGTTCGGCGGCTCCGCGATCGCGCTCGTGCGTGCGGACCAGGTCGAGACCGTGGCGGACGCCGTGCGCGCCGCGTTCGAGCGCGAAGGGCTCGGCGCCCCGGGCTTCCTGCTCGCGACGCCGTCCGCGCCCGCCGGGCGGGTCGCCTGACCGGGTCGGCTCAGACGTCGTAGGTGACGACGAGGGGCGCGTGGTCGCTCCAGCGCTCCTCGTGCGACGGCGCGCGGTCGACCTCGACCTTGACCGCGCGCTCGGCGAGCGACGGCGTCGCGAGCTGGTAGTCGATGCGCCAGCCCGAGTCGTTGTCGAACGCGCGCCCGCGCCACGACCACCAGGTGAACGGGCCCGGGCCCTCGCCGCCGTGGACGCGACCCAGGTCGACGAGCCCGACCTGGTCCAGCCACACGTCGACGTACGCGCGCTCCTCCGGGAGGAACCCCGCGCTCTTGAGGTTGCCCTTCCAGTTCTTGATGTCGACGTTGCGGTGCGCGATGTTGAGGTCGCCCGCCAGGACGACCTTCTCGCCCGTGGCCGCGAGCTCGCGCAGCCGCGCCGTCACCTTCTCCAGGTAGGCGTACTTCGCGACCATCGTCTCCGGCTGGCTCACGGTGCCCGAGTGGATGTAGGCCGAGACCACGGTGAGACGACCGCCGTCGGGCAGCTCCAGGTCGGCCTCGACCCAGCGTCCGGTGTCGACGGGCGGCTCGGGCTCGCCCGCCCCGAGGCCGACGCGGACCGCGGACACGGGCAGGCGTGACGCGACCGCGACCCCGGCGCGGCCCTTGATGTCGCACGCCTGGTGGGCGACGTGCCAGCCCTCCAGCAGGTCGTTGACGACCGAGTCGGGGGCACGCACCTCCTGGAGCAGCAGGACGTCGGGTGTCCGGGACGCGATCCAGGCGTCCATCCCCCGGCGGTAGGCGGCGCGGATTCCGTTGACGTTGGCGGTGGCGAGGGTCAGCACGCGGGCCATCCCATCACACGCCACCGACAGCGAGGCGCTCCGGTGTCACGCCGGCGGCGTGGTCTCGCTCACGGGCGCCGCGACGACGCGGGCGGGGCGGAACGCGCTCGCGAGGATCGCCGAGACGGCCGCGAGCACCGCCAGCACGACGAACCCGACCCGGAGGTGGTGGGCGGTCGCGAAGACGCCGGTGAGCACGCCGCCGAGCACGGCGCCCGCATAGGTGAAGACGTTGAGCCGCGCGACCGCGCGGTCGGTGACCGTCGCCACGACCCCGGAGGACGCCTCCCCCGTCGCCCCGGCGCGGCCCGCCGCGACGGCCTCCCGCGCCCGGTCGCCGACCGCCGAGAACGCGAGCGGCGCGACGACGCCGAGCCCGAGGCCGGTCACCGCGAGGCCGAGCACGGCGACGGGCCAGGCCGGGGCGGCCGCCACCGCGACGAACCCGAGGGCGCCGAGCGTGCCGCCCAGCCGCACGACCCGGACCCGGCCGAGGCGCTCGACCAGGCCGTCCCCGACGAGCCGCGACACGATGAGCGCCGCCTGGTACGCCGCGTACCCCAGCGGGGCGGCGGCCGCGCTCGCCGCGAGGACGTCGCGCAGGAACGTCGCGCTCCAGCTCGACACGGCGGAGTCCGCGACGGGGAACGCGAGCATCCCCGCGCCGAGCAGCGCGATCGTGCCCGCCGCGACCCACGTCACCGTCCCGGGCGTGGCCACGGCGCCCGTGCCGGCCGGGCCGTCCCGCACGACGCCGTCCCGGACCACCGCATCGCTGACCACGGCATCCCGCACCACCGCATCCCGCACCACGGCATCCCGCACCACAGCGTCCGGGGCGACGGCACCCGGGACGGCACGGCCGCCGTCGGGCAGGTGCAGCGCGAGCCAGACCGCGCCCGCGGCGACGAGCAGCGCCGCGAGCGGGAGCGCGAGCGGCTGGCCGAGACCGGCCAGCGCGCCGCCCGAGACCGCGAGCGCGCCGAGCACTCCCCCGGCCGCGTTCGCGGCGTAGAACGACGCGAGCAGGCTGCGGCCGTGCGTGCGCTCGACGTCGATCCCGAGCATGTTCATCGCGGCGTCGACGGCGCCGAGCGCGAGCCCGTAGAGGCCGATCGCCCCGAAGAAGACGGGCCACGACGGCGCGAGGCCGATCCCCGCGACCGCCGCTGCGGCGAGCAGCAGGCCACCGACCACCACGGTCCGTGCTCCGCGCAGCGCCGCCACGACGCCCGACAGCGCGCTGCCCAGACCGGCGAGGACGCACACGCCCAGCACGACGAGCGTCACGACGTCGTCGCCCATGCCGAGCCGGTCCTTGTAGCCGGGGATGCTCGTGAGCACCACCGCGAACCCGAAGCCCTGCACGGCGTACGCCGCCGTCGTCGCGATGCGCTCCGTCACTCGCGCAGGGTAGCGCCTCGCCAGGGCCGGACCGCCGCCGACGCGGTGGAGCGCACGCCGCTCGCGCCGTACCGTCGGCTGTATGAGGGCGATGATCGTCAAGGAGTTCCGGGAGCTCGCGCGCGACCGGCGCACCCTGGGCCTGCTCATCGCGCTGCCCCTGCTCCTGCTCGTGATCTTCGGCTACGCCGCGAACTTCTACGTCTCGACCGTCGAGACCGCCGTGGTCGGCCCGCAGGCCGAGCAGGTGGCCGCCGCGCTCCCGGACTTCTTCGAGGTCACGACCACGTCGCCGGACGACGACGAGGCGGACGCTCGGGACCTGCTCCGGGACAACGCCGTGGACGTCGCGATCGTCACCGGCGCCGGCACGCCCGAGGCGCTGGTGGACGGCTCCAACCTCTTCGCCGCGCAGTCCGCGCTCGCGGAGCTCGCGCGCGTGGGCGCCGGCTCCGGGACGCCCGTCACGACCGAGGTCCTCTACAACGCCGACCTGGAGACGTCGTGGGTCATGGTGCCCGCGATCATCGGACTGATCCTCACCTTCATCGGCACGATCATCACGAGCATCGGCCTGGTGCGCGAGCGCGAGGCGGGCACGCTGGAGCAGCTCGCCGTGATGCCCCTGCGGCCGAGCACGGTCATCCTCGGCAAGATCGCCCCGTACTTCCTGCTCGCCGCGGCGGACATGATCGTCGTGACCGTGCTCGGGGTGCTGCTGTTCGACGTCCCGTTCAACGGCAGCGTCCTGACCTTCGCGCTGGGCGCCGCGATCTTCCTGTTCGTCGTCCTCGGTGTCGGCGTCTTCATCTCGACGATCTCGCAGACGGCGGGCCAGGCGATCCAGAGCGCGTTCTTCGTCCTGATGCCGCAGATCCTGCTGTCGGGGATGATCTTCCCGCTCGACGCCATGGCCGCCGGCGTCCGCTGGATCGGGTACCTGCTGCCCCTCACCTACTTCACGATCATCTCGCAGGGCGTCATGCTGCGCGGTGCGACGTTCGGCTCGCTGTGGTGGGCGTTCGCCGTGCTCGCCGTCATGACGGTGGTCGTCTTCACGGCCGCGACGCTGCGGTTCCGGAGGGACCTCGCGCCCGAGCGGCGCGCGAGGGCGGCCCCCGGCGACGCGCCCGCGCCCACGCCCACGCCCACGCCCGAGGACCGTGCGGCATGAGCGACGGGGTCACGTCGGTCAGCGTGTCCTTCGGCGCGCGGCGCGCGCTCCAGGACGTCACGGTGGAGGTGCCCGCGGGTCAGGTCGTCGCGGTCGTCGGCGGCGACGGAGCCGGCAAGACGACGCTGCTCCGGACGCTCGTGGGCGAGATCGTCCCCGGCTCCGGGCGCGTCTCCGCTCCCGGGAAGAGCGAGATCGGCTTCCTCCCAGCCTCCTCGGGCAGCTGGGCGGCGCTCACCGTGGCGCAGAACATCGACTTCGTGGCCGGGGTCTACGGGCTCACGGGGGCAGCGCTCGAGGCCCGGCGCGCAGCGCTCCTGGCGGGCGCCGGTCTGACCGAGGCGTCCGACCGGCTCGCGTCGCAGCTCTCCGGTGGGATGCGCCGCAAGCTCGGGTTCTGCATGGCCGTCGTGCACGAGCCACGGCTCGTCGTGCTCGACGAGCCCAGCACGGGCGTGGACCCCGTCAGCCGCATCGACCTGTGGCGGCTCGTCTCGCAGGCCGCGGCGTCGGGTGCCGCGGTCGTCCTGTCGACCACGTACCTCGACGAGGCCGAGCGCGCGGGCCACCTCGTCGTCCTCGACGAGGGCCGGGTGCTCGTCCAGGGCTCGTACGACGACGTCCGCGCCGGGTTCCGCGGGACCGTCACCCGGGGCGACGTCGCCCGGCGCCCGCCCTGGTCGTGGCGCCGCGGGCGCGAGCGGCACGAGTACTGGCCGGACGCCGACGCCCCGCCGGGCCTGCCGGTCGTGGAGCCCGACCTGGAGGACGTCGTCATCGCGCTCTCCCTCGCGCGGCGCGCGTCGCGGGAGCTCCCCGCATGAGCGACCCCGTCCTCGTCGCGCGGCACGTGACGTGCCGCTTCGGGTCGTTCACCGCCGTCGACGACGTCTCGATGCGCGTCGGGCCGGGTGAGGTCGTCGGCCTGCTCGGGGCGAACGGCGCCGGGAAGACCACGCTCATGCGGATGCTGCTCGGGCTCCAGCCGGTCACCGAGGGTGTCGTGCAGATGCTCGGCGGGGCGCCGAACCGCAGCCGTCGGCGCCGCGTCGGCTACCTGCCGCAGAACCTCGGCCTGTACGCGGACCTGACGCTGCGCGAGAACCTCGCGTTCGTCGGCGCCGCGTACGGCACCGGCGCCCCGCGCCTGCCGGACGACCTCGCGGACGACGCCGACGTCCTCGTCAGGGCTCTGCCCCTCGGCACGCAGCGCCGGGCCGCCTTCGTGGCAGCCCTGTCGCACCGGCCCGAGGCCGTCCTGCTCGACGAGCCCACCTCCGGCGTCGACGCGCTCGCCCGCGCACGGCTGTGGGACACGATCCGCGAGCAGTCCGACCAGGGCGTGGGCGTGCTCGTCACGACGCACTACCTGCAGGAGGCGCAGCAGTGCGACCGTCTGCTGCTCCTGTCGCAGGGTCGGCTCGTCGCGCAGGGCAGCGAGCGGGACGTCGTGGGCGACACCCGCGCCCTGGCCGTGCGCACCCGCGACTGGGCGTCCACGTTCTCCGAGCTCGACCGCGCGGGGCTCCCGGTGACCCTGGACGGCCGGTCCGTCCGCGTCGCAGGCGCGAGCGTGGAGGCGGTCCGTGCCGCGCTCGCCGGCACCTCGCCCGACGCCCGGATCGAGCCCGTGCCGGCGACGATCGAGGAGCGCATGCTCGTCCTGGCGCGCGGGGCCTCCTGAGGCACCCGGGCCGTCGTCTTCCGGGCACGGGGTGGCGGTGCCGACGGTCGGCCCGGCGCACGGGCGCCGGGCCGACCTCGCTCGGTGCCGTCAGGCGGAGGCGCGCTCCGCGGCGTCGACGACGTTCGCGAGGAGCATCGCGCGCGTCATCGGGCCGACCCCGCCGGGGTTCGGCGAGATCCAGCCCGCGACCTCGGCGACGTCGGGCGCGGCATCTCCGACGACGCGGCTCTTGCCGGTCTCCGGGTCGACCTCGCGCGAGACGCCGACGTCGATCACGACGGCGCCCGGCTTCACCATGTCGCGCGTGACGATCCCGCGGACCCCCGCGGCCGCGACGACGACGTCGGCGCGGCGCACGAGCGCGGGGAGGTCCGTCGTGCCGGTGTGCGTCAGCGTCACGGTCGCGTTGACCGCGCGCCGCGTGAGCAGCAGGCCGATCGAGCGGCCGACGGTGACGCCGCGGCCCACGACCACGACCTCCTTGCCCGCGAGGGAGATCCCGTGCCGCTCGACGAGCTCGATGATCCCGCGCGGCGTGCACGGGAGCGGCGACGTGACCTCCTCGTTGACGCGCAGCACGAGCCGGCCGAGGTTGGTCGGGTGCAGCCCGTCCGCGTCCTTGGCCGGGTCGATGAGCTCGAGCACCCGGTTGGTGTCGATGCCCCGCGGCAGCGGGAGCTGCACGATGTACCCCGTGCAGGCCGGGTCGTCGTTGAGGCGCCGGACGGCGGCCTCGATCTCCTCCTGCGTCGCGTCGCCCGGGAGGTCCTCCCGGATCGACGCGAGCCCGACCTCCGCGCAGTCGCGGTGCTTGCCCGCGACGTACCACTGCGAGCCCGGGTCGTCGCCGACGAGGAGCGTGCCCAGACCCGGCACGACACCCTTCTCCGCGAGGACCGCGAGGCGGTCCTTCAGCTCGGCCTTGATCGTGGCGGCGGTGGCCTTGCCGTCGAGGATCCGGGCCGTCACTGCTGGAGGCCCGGGTACAGCGGGAAGTCGGCCGTGAGCTTCTGCACGCGGGCCCGCAGCGCCTCGGCGTCGGCCGCGGCGCCCTCGCGCAGCGCGGTCGCGATGATCTCGGCGACCTCCGTGAACTCGGCGTCGCCGAAGCCGCGGGTCGCGAGCGCCGGCGTGCCGATGCGCAGGCCGGACGTGACGCGCGGCGGGCGCGGGTCGAACGGCACGGCGTTGCGGTTCACGGTGATGCCGACCTCGTGCAGGAGGTCCTCGGCCTGCTGGCCGTCGAGCGCCGAGTGGCGCAGGTCGACGAGGACGAGGTGGACGTCGGTGCCGCCCGTGAGGACGGAGACGCCGGCCTCGGCGACGTCGGCCTGGGTCAGCCGGTCCGCGATGATGCTCGCGCCGCGCAGCGTGCGCTCCTGGCGGTCACGGAAGCCGTCCGTCGCAGCGACCTTGAACGACACGGCCTTGGCCGCGACGACGTGCATGAGCGGGCCGCCCTGCTGGCCCGGGAACACGGCGGAGTCGATCTTCTTGGCGTACTCCTCCTTGCTGAGGATGAAGCCGGAGCGGGGGCCGCCGATCGTCTTGTGGACCGTGGAGGACACGACGTCCGCGTACGGCACCGGGGACGGGTGCAGGCCTGCGGCCACGAGGCCCGCGAAGTGCGCCATGTCCACCCACAGCTTCGCGCCGGCCTCGTCCGCGATCTCGCGGAACGCCGCGAAGTCGAGGTGGCGCGGGTACGCGGACCAGCCGGCGATGATGACGTCGGGGCGGGTCTCGAGGGCCTGCTTGCGGACCTCGTCCATCTCCACGCGGTACGACTGCGGGTCCACGCCGTACGCGGAGACGTCGTAGAGCTTGCCCGAGAAGTTGATCTTCATGCCGTGCGTGAGGTGGCCGCCGTGCGCGAGCTCGAGGCCGAGGATCCGGTCGCCCTTGTTGATGAGCGCGTGCAGGACGGCGGCGTTCGCCTGGGCGCCCGAGTGCGGCTGCACGTTGACGTGCTCCGCGCCGAACAGCGACTTGGCGCGGGCGATCGCGAGGTTCTCCGCGATGTCGACCTGCTCGCAGCCGCCGTAGTACCGGCGGCCCGGGTAGCCCTCGGCGTACTTGTTGGTGAGCACGGAGCCCTGCGCCTGCAGGACGGCGCGCGGGACGAAGTTCTCGGACGCGATCATCTCGAGGGTGTCGCGCTGGCGCGCGAGCTCCCCGTCGAGGACGGCCGCGATCTCGGGGTCGAGCTCGGCGAGCGGGGTGTCGAGGACGTTGTCGGCTGGCTGGGCGCTCATGGCGTCTCCTCCGCGGGTGTCTGGCAGTTCGTCGTCGGTGGTCACGTTCCCGGCTCGCCGGGTACGCCCCACCAGGGGGTGACCCGGGGCCCAGGCGAACGACCCGTCGTCTGCACAGCGTGCCGCTCCCCGGTGGTGATCCACCCTGCCCGGGCGGAGTTCCACCGGGCGGCGCCAGTCGCGACGCGTCGATCCTAGCGCACGGCCCGCGGGCGGTGCCGGGCTACTCCTGCCCGACGGCGCCCGACTCGTTGCGCGCCTCGGCCTCGCCGAGGATGCGGCGCAGGTAGGTGTACGTGAGGTCGCCCGCCGCCTTGTCGTACTGCTCCTCGTAGCCGTGCTTGGTGTACATGGCGAGGTTCTGCTTCGAGTCCTTGCCCGTGAACACCCAGATCTCCGTCGTCTGCTCCGGCAGGTACGGCAGCACCTCGAAGAGCATCTGGGTCCCGATGCCGCGGCCCTGCATGTCCGGCGCGACGGCGAGCCGGCCGAGCGTCGCCTTGCTGTCCTCGATCTCCACCCGCACGGACCCGACGAGCCGGGGGCCGAGCCACGCACCGATCGTCACGACGTCCTCGCGCGCGAGGTCCTCGCGCAGCTCGTGGAGCGTCTGCGTCAGCGGCGGGATGTTCGGGTCCTGGTAGAGCTGCGCCTCGGTGACGAACGCCGCCCGGCGCAGGGTCAGGAGCTCACCGGCCTCGGCGTCGGTGACGAGGCGGGTCGTGATCTGCGCGTCGTTCATGGGGACATCGTGTCAGACATCGCGCACCGGGACCGGGCACGTCCACCGGTCGTGTCCGCGGGCAGGACGCGGCCCCTGCCGGGCGCGGGGCGCGGCTACCCTCTGAGGGGTGTCCACGACAGATCCCCGCGGCGCCGACGTCACCGACGTCCCGGCGACCCGCACCGCGCAGCCCCCCACCGGCGAACCCACGCACTGGGTCCTCACGCTCTCGTGCCCGGACGGGCCGGGGATCGTGCACGCCGTGGCCGGGGCCCTCGCGCGGCTGGGGGGCAACATCACCGAGTCGCAGCAGTTCGGCGACCCGCTCTCCGGGCTGTTCTTCATGCGCGTCCAGGTCGAGGCCGCCGCCGAGCGCGCCGAGCTCGAGCGGGCCGTCGAGGAGGTCGCGGCGCGGTTCGCCATGACGTGGCGGCTCGACGTCGTCGGGCGGCGCGTGCGCACCCTGCTCATGGTCTCGAAGGCACCGCACTGCCTCGTCGACCTCCTGTACCGCGAGCGCTCGCAGGGCATGCCCATCGAGGTCGTCGGCGTCGTCGGCAACCACCGCGACCTCGAGGACATCGCGTCGTTCTACGGGAAGCCCTTCCACCACGTGCCCGTCACGCGGGACACGAAGGCCGCCGCCGAGGCGCGCCTGCGCGAGCTCGTCGGGGAGCTCGACGTCGAGCTCGTCGTGCTCGCCCGGTACATGCAGATCCTCTCGGACGAGCTGTGCCGCGAGATGCCCGGGCGCATCATCAACATCCACCACTCGTTCCTGCCGAGCTTCAAGGGCGCGCGCCCGTACGCCCAGGCGCACGACCGCGGCGTCAAGCTCATCGGCGCGACCTCCCACTACGTGACGGGCGACCTCGACGAGGGCCCGATCATCGAGCAGGACGTCGAGCGCGTCGACCACTCGCGCCGCGTCGAGGACCTCGTCGCGATCGGCGAGGACGTCGAGCGCCAGACGCTCGCGCGCGCCGTCCGCTGGCACGCGGAGCACCGCGTGCTCCTCGACGGGCACCGCACCGTCGTCTTCCGCTGAGCAGCCGCCGCGCGCGCCCGGCACCCCCGTCGCGCGCCCGCCGCTCTCTCCCGCACGACGGCGGCCCCCGCCACGTCTCGGACGTGACGGGGGCCGTCGTGCGGCGGCGTGCCGGTTCGCCGCCGCCTCCCGGTCGCTCAGCGCGAACGGGTCACTGGGTGAGCTCCTCCAGGGTGGGGTCGCCCGCGTAGACCTCGGCGGCGTTCTCCTGCGTGACGATGACGGGCTCGAGCAGGAAGGCCGGGACGACCTTCACGCCGTTGTCGTACGACTCGGTGTCGTTGATCTCCGGCTCGTCGCCCGCCTGGAGCGCCGTGACCGCGTTGATCGACTCCTCGACGAGCTTGCGCGTGTCCTTGTAGATCGTCGAGTACTGCTCGCCCGCGACGATCGACTTCACGGACTCGACCTCGGAGTCCTGGCCGGTGATGACCGGGGTCTCCTTGCCGGCCTGCTTCGCCGACGTGAGGGCGGCGCGCGCCAGGGTGTCGTTCGGCGACAGGACGCCGTCGATCTCCTTGTCGGAGTAGCTGCCCGAGAGCACCGTGTCCATGCGCTTCTGGGCGTTCTCGGCCTTCCAGCCCTGCGTCGCGACCTGCTCGAACGACGTCTGACCGGACGGGATGACGAGCGTGCCGTCGTCGATCTTCGGCTGGAGGACGCTCATCGCGCCCTCGAAGAACGGCGTCGAGTTCGCGTCGTCGGGCGAGCCGGCGATGAGCTCGACGTTGTACGGCGCCTCGCCCTTGCGCTCCTCGAGGCCCTGGAGCAGGGCCTGGCCCTGGAGCTCGCCGACCTTGAAGTTGTCGAACGCGATGTACTCGTCCACGGCGTCCGTGTTCTTCACGAGACGGTCGTAGGCGATGACGGTCGCGCCGTTGTCCTTGGCGTTCTTGAGCTGGGTGCCGAGCTGCGACCCGTCGATCGCACCGACGATGATCACCTTCGCGCCCTGCTCGACCATCGCGTCGATCTGGCTCTGCTGCTCGGAGACGCCGCCGTTGGCGAACTGGACGATCGGCTTGAAGCCGGCCTCCTCGAGACCGTCGTTGAACAGGCTCTCGGCGAGGACCCAGTTCTCCGACGTCTTCTGCGGGAGCGCGACACCGATCGTCGCGCCCTCCTCGAAGCCGGCCGCCGCGGACTCGCCGCCGCCGGACGTCTCGCCGCCACCGCTGTCGCCCCCGCGCTCGGAGGAGCAGCCGCTGAGCACGAGCGCGCTCGCGGCGGTGAGCGCCAGGAGCGTCGTGGTGAGCTTCTTCATGGGTACCACTTTCTGTCGGGCATCCGTCGTCGGATGCGGTCCGGGGGTCGTGCGGGAAGGTTCGGGAGGGCTCAGCCCTTGGCGGCCGTGGCGCCGGCCTCGACCGGGACCTCGGGCTGCGGGTCGTCGGCGCCGGTGACGGCACCGGTGCCCTTGTCGCGTCGCGAGGGGAAGATCAGCCCGAGGATCGACGGGCGGCCCTGCACCTTGTTGTAGACGTCGAACGCGACGGCGATGAGGAGCACGAGGCCCTTGATGATCTGGGTGCGGTCCGAGCCGATGCCCATGAGCTGCAGGCCGTTGTTGAGCACGGCCATGACGAGCCCGCCGATGACGGAGCCGACGACCGTGCCGACACCGCCCGAGACGGCGGCGCCGCCGATGAAGACGGCCGCGATCGCGTCGAGCTCCCACATGTTGCCGTCGAAGGGGCCGGACGCGGTCGAGCGGCCGATGAAGATCATGCCCGCGAGCGCCGCGAGGACCGACATGTTCATCATGACGAAGAAGTTCGTGCGCTTGATGTCGACGCCGGACAGCGCCGCGGCGGCCCGGTTGCCGCCGACCGCGTACACGTGGCGTCCGCCGACGGTCCGCTGCGCGACGAACTGGTAGACGATGACGAGCAGGATGAGGATGACCGCGGGCACGGGGATCGAGGTCCCGACGCGGCCCGAGCCGTAGAGGTACGTGAGGTAGGCGATGACGGCGCTGAAGAGGACGACGCGCGTCACGGCGACCGACGTCGGGACCGGGTCGGCGCCGAGCTTGCGGGCGCTGGCCCGGCGGCGGAGCTCCGACCACACGACCGCCGCGATCGCGAGGACGCCGAGCAGGAGCGTCGAGTTGTTGAGGCCGGTGCCCGGACCGAACTCGGGGAGATAGCCGCCGCCGATCCACTGGATCTCGGTCGGGACGGGGACGGTGTTGGACTTGCCGATGTACTGGTTGAGGCCGCGGAAGATCATCATCCCGGCGAGGGTCGTGATGAAGCCCGGGATGCCGACGTACGCGACCCAGAAGCCCTGCCACGCGCCGATGACCGCGCCGACGCACAGCCCCAGGAGGATGCCGAGCCACCACGGGATCCCCCAGTCCCGGATCGCGAGGGCGACGATGATGCCGGTCACCGCCGCGACCGACCCGACGGACAGGTCGATGTGGCCCGCGATGATCACGAGCACCATGCCGATCGCGAGGATGAGGATGTAGGAGTTGCCGTTGAGCAGGTTCTGCGCGTTGCTCGGGGTGAGGACGCGTCCCCCGGTCGCGATCTGGAAGAAGATGATCAGGGCGAGGAGCGCGAAGAGCATGCCGAACTGGCGCGCTCCGCCGCTCAGCAGCTGCTTGATGGACGACATCGTCGGTGGTTCCTTCTCGGTCGAGACGGGGTGGCTGGGGGTGGGGCGGCCGGGTCAGGCCGCGTCGGCGGGCGCGTCGCTCTGCGTCCCGGTCATGAGCCGCATGAGCCCCTCCTGGGTCGCGTCGGCCCGGGAGACCTCACCGGTGATGCGCCCCTCGAAGACGGTGTAGATGCGGTCGCACAGGCCGAGGAGCTCGGGCAGCTCCGACGAGATGACGACGACCCCGCGGCCCGCGTCCGCGAGCTTCTGGACGAGCCCGTAGATCTCGTACTTGGCGCCGACGTCGATCCCGCGCGTCGGCTCGTCGAGGATGAGGAGCTCCGGCTCGGTGTACATCCACTTGGCGAGCAGCACCTTCTGCTGGTTGCCGCCGGAGAGCTTCGCGACGCCCTCGTGCACGCTCGGCGCCTTGATGGAGAACGCCTTGCGGTAGCCCTCGGCCGCGACGAACGCCGCGTCACGGTCGATGACGCCGGCCTTCGCGATGCGCGGCAGGTTCGCCGACTGGATCGTGCCCAGGATCGTGTCGAGCAGGTTGAGGCCGAGGGACTTGCGGTCCTCGGGGACGTACGCGATGCGGTTCTCGATCGCCGAGAGCACCGTGGGCATGGAGACCTCGCGCCCGTCGATGCGGACGACGCCGGAGAGGTAGCGCCCGTAGGTGCGCCCGAAGATCGAGCGCGCGAGCTCGGTGCGCCCCGCGCCCATGATCCCGGCGAAGCCGACGATCTCGCCGCGCCGCACGTGGAACGTGGACCCCTTGCACACGAGGCGGCCGGGCACCTCGGGGTGCTCGACGGTCCACCCCTCGACCTCGAAGAAGGTCTCGCCGATCGACGGGGTGTGGTCGGGGAAGCGCGACTCGAGCGAGCGGCCGACCATGCCGCGGATGATGCGGTCCTCGTCGACGGCGTCGTCCTTCACGTCGAGCGTCTCGATCGAGCGGCCGTCGCGGATGATCGTGATCGAGTCCGCGATGGCCTCGATCTCGTTGAGCTTGTGGGAGATGATGATGCTCGTCATGCCGCGGGAGCGCAGGCCGCGCAGCAGGTCGAGCAGGTGCTCCGAGTCCTCCTCGTTGAGCGCGGACGTCGGCTCGTCGAGGATCAGCAGCCGCACGTCCTTCGCCAGCGCGCGGGCGATCTCCACGAGCTGCTGCTTGCCGACACCGATGTTCTTGATCTGGGCGTCGGGCGACTCCTGGAGCCCGACGCGGGCCATGAGCTCCTCCGCCCGGCGCCGCGCCACGCCCCAGTCGATCCCGAACGACCCCTTGACCTCGTTGCCGAGGAAGATGTTCTCGGTGATCGAGAGCTCCGGGATGAGCGCGAGCTCCTGGTGGATGATGACGATGCCCGCCTGCTCGCTCGAGCGGATGTCCTTGAACCGGATCTCGGCACCCTCGTAGTAGATGTCGCCCGTGTACGTGCCGTGCGGGTACACGCCCGAGAGCACCTTCATGAGCGTCGACTTGCCGGCGCCGTTCTCCCCGCAGATCGCGTGGATCTCCCCCGCGCGGACGCGCAGGTTGACGTCGTCGAGGGCGCGCACGCCCGGGAACTCCTTGGTGATGCCCCGCATCTCGAGGATCACGCGCTCGTCCGTCATCGGACCTCCTCCTGCCGAGGACAGCGCGCGGGGCACCTGTGCCCCGCGGACCCGGACACCCTCAGCGCCGTCCGAGCGGGCCCGACGCTATGCCCGTCGCGATCTTGGCGTCAACTCCTGAACGCAAGGCCAGGGCGAACTGTGATCGAATAGCGACCTTGGTCCTATGACAGCGCAGACATATGCCCCGGATGTGAGCGCGAACACGTGCCGTCGGGACCAAGCGATCAGGACGTGAATGCTTGAGAGCGCTTTCAGGCGCGGGAACACTCAGCGCTGCCGACAGGCGGGGTGCACCGAGGCGGCCGCGGCGGTGCCTGCGGTGCGGTCCGGGCCTAGCGCGGTGAGAGCGGGCGCTTGAAGCCCTCGTGCGACTGCTCGTAGCCGAGCGACCGGTAGAACCGGTGGGCGTCCGTGCGTCGCTTGTCGGACGTGAGCTGGGCGAGCGCGCAGCCTCGCGCGGCACCCCAGGCGTGCGCCCACGCCATCATGGCGCGGCCGACGCCCTGGCCCCGCAGCCGCCGGTCGACCCGGACGGCCTCGACCAGGAGCCGCGACGCGCCGCCGCGCGAGATCCCCGGGACGACCGTCAGCTGCATGGTGCCCACGACCTCGCCGTCGCGCTCCACGACCACCAGGGCGTTGTTCGGGTCCGCGTCGATCGCGGCGAACGCCGCCTCGTGCTCGGGGCCGACCTCGCCGGTGCGGGCGCGCGCGATCGCGTCGTCGGCGATGAGCTCGACCACCCGGGGCAGGTCGGCGGCGACGGCCGGACGGAAGACGAGACCCGCCGTCGGGCGGACGGCGGGCGAGGGCGAGGTGGTCACGGCTCGCGACGCTAGCACCGGCCCTCCGGGAGAACGACACCGACCGAGGTGCGCCGAGGGAGAGCCCAGGTGAGCCGAGGGAGAACCGGGGTAGGCCGAGGTAGAGCCCTGGTGATGACCAGGGCTCTACCTCGGCGGGTCGTCCTACCTCGGCGGTCGGCTCAGGAGCAGGTGGCCCCCTCGTGCTCGACGGTGAAGGTCGAGGTGACCTCCTCGCCGTCGACCACCGCGGTGGCGGTCACCGTGGCCTCGCCGGCCGCGACCGCCTTCTGGCGCGTCGCGAACGACTGGTAGGCGTTCTTGCCGGGCGCGACGTCCGCGACCGCCTTCTCGCCGAACGGCGTGGCGAGCCGGACGTCCACCGGCACGGCGCCGTCGTTCGTCGCCCGGACCGCGACGTACGCCTTGCCCGCGAGGCAGCGCGTCTGCACCTCGACCGAGACGGGCAGCTCCGCCCCGGCCTGCGGCTGTACGAGGACGGCGACGGATCGCCCGGGGACGGTCACCGTGCCGGTGGCCGCGTCCCACGCGGTGCCCCGCACGACGTCGTCGCTCCCCTCCTGCTGCACGGGCGAGAGCACGTACTCGCGGCCCGCGAGCGCGGACAGCGGGACGGTGACCTCGTCCGGGGAGGCGTTGAAGACGGCGAGCAGCCCGTCGAGCGCCGGGTCCACGTCGGTGCCGACGGTGTCGTCCACCGCCATCGCGACGACGCCCGGGACCTGGTCCGTCCCGGCGCCCGGGAAGGTGACCTTCTCCCGGATCAGCTCCGGGTCACCGAGCCGGAAGAGCTCGGTCGAGTGCCGCAGCCGCAGGAGGTCCTGGGCCTGCGCCGACGCGGTGGCGATGTCGTCGGGCGACGGCTTGAGCGCCGGGTCCGCGAGGAGCGGGGCCATGAGCGGCCACTTGTCCTCGTTGTCGGCCGCCATCGGCAGGCCCTTGCCGAACCCGTTGTCCTGACCGGTCCAGTCGATCGCGTTGAACCAGTCGCCCGAGTCGTAGCTGTTGCGGTCGAGCGACTTCGACCGCAGCAGGTCCGTGCCCGCGTGCCAGAACGACGGCGTCTGGGAGAGCGCCGCGGTCGCGAGCGAGACCGTGTTCATGCGCACGCGCTCGTCCATCGGCGTGTCGGCCGGGAGCTTGAGCGTGAGCAGGTCGAACAGCGTCTCGTTGTCGTGCGCGTCGACGTAGGTCACGACCTCCTCGGGCGAGTCGGCGTAGCCGGCCGGCGCCCCGCGGTAGTCGATCTCGTCGCCGCGCTTCTCCTCGCCCGTCGACGTGACGAGAGAGTAGTCGCGCAGGTTGCCCGCGAGGCCGAGGCGCACGAGGTCGGTCTGGTGACCGAGGTCGGCGAGCTCGTCCGCGGACCCGTCGTTCACCGTCCCCGGCTCCCCCGCCCGGGCGGGCTGCCCGTTCGGGTCGGTCGCCAGGCCCGTGCCGAAGCCCTGCGTGAACGTCGTGGCGCCGTCGACGGGCGAGCCGCCGTGCACCGCGTCGCGCAGCCGGTCGGAGAAGGTCCCGATGCCCGTGCCGCCGAGCTGGCCCTGCGTGGCCTGCTCGAACAGCGCGTTGCCCGCGACCTCGCCGAAGTCCCAGCCCTCGCCGTACAGGTAGACGGACTTCCCGTCGACGCCGTCCTCGGCGAGCGTGAGCTCGTCGAGCGCGGCCCGGACGTCGAGCATGTTCTGCTTCGAGTGGTGGCCCATGAGGTCGAAGCGGAACCCGTCGACGCGGTAGTCCTTCGCCCACGTGACGACCGAGTCGACCATGAGCTTTCCTGCCATCGCGTGCTCGGTCGCGACGTTCTGGCAGCACGTGCTCGTCTCGACGGAGCCGGTGGTCGGGTTCTGCCGGTGGTAGTAGCCCGGCACGACCTTGTCGAGGACGGACTTCGCGTCCTGCCCGCTCGCGGCGGTGTGGTTGAACACCTGGTCGAGCACGACCTGCAGCCCGGCGCCGTGCAGCGACCCGACCATGGTGCGGAACTCGGCCACGCGCGCGCCGCCGTCCGCGTCGACCGCGTACGACCCCTCGGGCGTGCTGAAGTGCCACGGGTCGTAGCCCCAGTTGAAGCCGTCCTGCGCCTGCACGGCCGCGACCGCGGCCTGCTGCTCGGGCGAGTCGGGCGCGAACCCGGTGAGGTCGCCGGTCGTGGCCTGGGCCGCGCGGTCCTCGGGGATCGACGCGATGTCGAACGTCGGGAGCAGGTGCACCGTGGTGACGCCCGCGTCCGCGAGCTCGCGCAGGTGCGTCATGCCGGCCGAGTCCTTCTCCGCGAACGCGAGGTACGTGCCGCGCCGCTCCGCCGGGACGGTCTCGTCGGAGATCGAGAAGTCCCGGACGTGGAGCTCGTAGATCGTCTGGTCCACCGACCGCTCGACGACCGGGGCAGGCGTGCCCTCCCAGGCGCTCGGGCGGAACGCGGGGTCGTCGAGGTCGACGGCCACCGAGTGCGTGGAGTCGAGCGTCAAGCCCACCGAGTACGGGTCGGTGACGACGTTCGTCTCGACCTCCCCCGTGCTCGGGACGTAGACCTGCACCTCGTAGAGGTAGCGCGCGCCCTTCCAGCCGACGGCCGCGCCGCCGAGCTTCTTGTCGGCCGCCTTCCCGTCGAGCGTCCACGTGCCGTCGGACTGACGCGCGGCCTCGAACCGGCGCGGGTCGTCGTCGAGCGACGCCCCCGCGGGCCAGGCGAGCACCGAGACGGCCTTCGCCGTCGGCGCCCACAGCGCGAACGACGCCCACTTGCCGTTGGCGTGCCACGAGACGCCGAGCTCGCGCCCGGCGGCGTCCTCGGCGAACAGGTCGTCGACGACGCCCGGCACCTGGACGCCGGTCGCGGCCGTGAGCGCGCCGCCGTCGGCCCGGGTGACGAGGAGCTGGCCCGTGAGCGCCGCCTCGACCTCCGCGCGGTCGAGCGGCTCGCCGTCGTCGAGCACGCGCAGCGCGGTGTGCCCGGCGAGCGCCGGGAACTCGGCCGCGACGTCGTCGGGCAGGCCCGACGGGTCGACCTGGAGCGTGTACGACGCCGTGCCCTCCGGGGCCTGGACCTCGCCGTCGGCGCCGCCCGGGGTGACCGCGAGCCCGCCCTCGGGGGCGGCCCACAGGGTCCACTCGTCGCCCGTGCCGAGGTCCCCCGGCCAGGCGACGACGCCCTCGCGCACCCAGTGCGCGGCCTGCTGGCCGGTGCCGGGGAGCGGCGGGTTCGCGACGTCGATCGTCAGGACGTGGGACGCGAGGTCGTAGGAGAAGGTGACCAGCTCGCCGTCACCGACGGAGAACTGGTAGTTCGCCCCGTCGCGCGCGCCGCCGACGCCGTAGTTCTCGGCCCAGCTCAGGCCGTGCGCGACCTTGCCCTCGTACGCGCCGGCCGCGAGGCGGTCGGTCGACCAGGTGTAGACGCCGTCGCCGTCCGGGTCCTTGAGCCAGGACGCGAGGCAGTCGGGCGCCCAGGAGCCGGGGCAGCCGACCTGGTCCTGGAACGAGCCCGCGAGCGTGACGATCGGCCCCTGCGCGGTGCTCGAGAAGTCCTTACTCACCGGGTCCCAGTAGAACGTCACCGGGCCGCCGGACGTCGTGTACGTCGCGTTGCTGCCGTCCTGTACGCCGCCGACCCCGTAGTTGACCGTCCACGACCCGTTGATCGCGACCTTGTACTCGTACGTCCCGGCGGGGACGTCGAACGTGCCCGCGTAGACGCCGTCGGCGCGCTGCGTGAGCTTCGCCGCCTCGCAGCCGGGCGCCCAGTCGCCCGCGCAGCCCATGGCCGCGTTGTGGCTGCCGGGCACGGTCACGAGGTCGATCTCGGGCTCCGGCTCGGTGCTCGCGTCGCCGCTCACGTCGACCCCGACGCTCGCGAAGGTGGACGCGGCGGCGCGGTCGCCGTCGGCGTCGGTCGTCACGGCGCGGTACTCGACGAGCGTGCCGTCCGCGAGGCCCGCGACGTCGTGGAAGACGCGCGGCGCGGTGTCCTCGGCGGTGCCGAGGGGGTGCCACTCGGCGCTCCCGACCTCGCGCCACGCGAACGACGTCTCGGCCCACGCGTCCGCGTCGACCGCGGCCGTCACGGGCGCGACGCCGGTGACCGCTGCGCCGGCGCGCGGCACGGTGAGGGCGATCTCGCCCGACGACTCCGCGCCGACCTCGCGGTCGGCCCGCAGCACGACGGTGCCCGTGGCCGGGACGGTCAGCGTGACGACGCCGTCGGCGTCGGCCGTGACGGGCGCGGCCGACTCGCCGTAGAGCACCTCGTACGAGGCGCCGGGCGTGAGGGTCGTGAAGGTCGCCGTCCGCTCCTGCGCCGCGTTGTTCAGCGCGACGAGGTGCTCGACCTTCTCCGTGCGGTCCACGCGGCTGAAGGCGTACACACCCGCGCCGTTCTCGACGTAGCGCTCGACCTGGGCGCCGTCGGCCAGCGCCGGGTGCGCCTCGCGCAGCGCGGCGAGCCCGGCGATGTGCGCGTAGAGCGGCGCGTCGGTGCCGAAGCGGTCGACGCTGCCCGCCTGCTCGCCGGTGACGAGAGGCTGGTCGGCGTACTCGTCGACCTGGGTCGCGAACAGGGTCTGGCGGGCGTCCTTGTCGCCGCCCGTCCCCGCGAAGCCCTGCTCGTCGCCGTAGTACACGACCGGCTGCCCGCGGGTCAGGTACATGAGGTCGTGCGCGAGCTCGTCGCGCGCGAGCGGGTCGTCGGTGCTCGCGAGCATGTACCCGACGCGGCCCATGTCGTGGTTGCCGAGGAACGTCGGCAGCGCCTGCGCGTTCGTCGTGGGCGTCGTGTACATGTCGTCGCTCGCGAAGAGCGACGCGAGACCCTTGGCGCTGTTGCCGCTCGCGAAGCTCGTCGCGGCGGACTGGAACGCGAAGTCGAGCGTCGAGCTCATGTCGGTCTTGCGGACGTAGGGCGAGAGCTTCGCCGCGTCGGCGTCGTACACCTCGCCGAACATGAAGAAGTCGTCCTTGCCCTGCGCGTGCGCGTAGTCCAGGACCTCCGTGGTCCACGTCTCCCAGAACTCGAAGTTCACGTGCTTGACGGTGTCGATGCGGAAGCCGTCGATCCCGAGGTCGATCCAGTCCTGGTAGACGTCGACGAACCCGTCGACCACCGTCGGGTGCTCCGTCATGAGGTCGTCGAGGCCGTCGAAGTCCCCGTAGGTCACGGACTCCCCGGTCCACGTCGAGTTGCCGCGGTTGTGGTAGAGCGTCGGGTCGTTGAGCCAGGCGGGAACCTTGAGGTTCTCCTTGCCCGCGGGGACGACCGGCGTGTAGGGGAACGACGTCGCGGCGTCGAGCGCCGGGAAGTCGCCGGTGCCCGCGTGGTCCGCCGGGTCGAACACGGCGCCCTCGGCGTCGCGGTACGGCGACGTGGCCTGGTCGACGTACGAGTACTGCTTCTCCTCGTAGTCGATCACGTCGGCCGTGTGGTTCGTGATGATGTCGAAGTAGACCTTGATGCCGCGGTCGTGCGCCTCGTCGATGAGCGCCTCGAGCTCGGCGTTGGTGCCGAGGTGCGGGTCGATCTGCGTGAAGTCGGTGATCCAGTAGCCGTGGTAGCCCGCCGACGCGTCGGCGCCCGTGCCCTGGACCGGCTGGTTCTTGAACGACGGCGTGAGCCAGATCGCCGTCGTGCCGAGGCCCTCGACGTAGTCGAGGTTCTGCCGCAGGCCCGCGATGTCGCCGCCCTGGTAGAAGCCCTTGTTCGTCGGGTCGAACCCGGAGACGAGCGGGTCGTCGCCGAGCCCCGCCGTGTCGTTCGACGGGTCGCCGTTCGCGAACCGGTCGGTCATGACGAAGTAGAAGCGCTCGTCCGACCCGGGCTGGCGCACGGGAGGCACCACGAGGTCGGCGTCCTGCGCCTCGTCGTAGCCGCCCGCGAGCCCGAGCGGCGTGAGCGCGATGCGGTGGGTCGACTCGTCGAACGTGACGCGCACGGTCGCGTCGCCGCCGAGCACGAGGGGCGCGTTGTCCTGGCTGCCCTCGCGCCCGTACGCCTCGTCCCAGGCGTCGTCGTACGCGACCTTGTACTCGTAGGCGCCCGCGGGCACCTCGAAGTCGGCGGACCAGACGCCGGCGGTGTCGGTGGGCGCGAGCTCGGTCGCCGCGCACGCGGGGTCCCAGTCGGCGGGGCAGCCGAGCTCGGACTGGAGGTCGCCCACGAGGGCGAGGGTGCGCTCGTCGGCCCCCGCGGCGGGGGCGGCGAACGCGGCGAGCGTGACGCCCGCCAGGCCCGAGGTGGCGAGCGCGACGGCGGTGACCGACGCCGTCGTGCGAGCCCCGCGCGCGCGGCGGGGCGTGGTGGCGGATGGGTGGGGCGACGGTGTACGCGGGACGCGGCGACGTCGCGGCGTGGAGGTCATGAGGACTCCCTCGTCCGGTGGTTGGTGCGGGACCGCAGGCGTGAGCAGGCAGGTGCCGGCAGAGACGCGGACGACGGGGACCAGCAGCGGGCGACGTCGACCGCGGCTTCCTCAGCGTACGGCTGAGCCGAACTGTACTGGTTGCAGAAAGTTGCAGCAAGGTTCGGCAAGCGACCCGCCGACACTGCTCCTCACCGGCCCGGGATGCGACGAACCCGGGGCCGTCCCGGTCAGGAAGACCTGACGAGGACGGCCCCGGGTCCGGGAGGGCGCGGCGCTCAGCCCGCCAGGTGACCCCAGCGCGAGGCGAGCTCGGCCCACGGCCCGACGGCGGCGACCCGGCCCTCGTCGAGCACGACGACGCGGTCCGCCCGCGCGAGCGCGGCCCGCTTGGAGGTCGAGCCGACGACCGTGGTCCCCCGCTCGCGCAGCGACTCCCACAGCTCGATCTCCGTCGCCGCGTCGAGCGCGCTGGAGACGTCGTCGGCCAGCAGGAGCTCGGCGTCGGTCGCGAGCGCCCGCGCCAGGGCGAGCCGCTGGACCTGGCCGCCCGAGAGCCGCACGCCGCGGTGCCCGACGAGCGCCTCGTGCCCGCCGGCCTCGACGACGTCCCGCTCGAGGCGCGCGGCCGCGACGGGCCCGTGGACGTCGCGCTCGTGGCCGAGCCGCACGTTGTCGGCGAACGTCCCGGAGAGCACGCGCGGCACCTGCGCGACGTGCGCGACCTGGCCCGGCCGCAGGAACGTCTGGGCGTCGACGACGTCCGTGCCGTTCCAGCGGATGCGGCCCGTGTGCTCCATGAGGCCCGCGAGCGCCGAGAGCAGGCTCGACTTGCCCGCGCCGACCTGCCCGAGCAGCAGGACGAGCTCGCCGCGCGCGACGGACAGGTCGACGCCCTGGACGCCGATCGTGCCGTCGTCGTGCAGCGCGGTCACGCCGTCCAGGTCGATCCGCTCGAGCGGCCGCCGGGGCCCCGGGTCGGGCGTGGGGGCGGCGCCCGTGAGCAGGTCGACGCCGGGGGGCAGGTCCATGAGGTCCGTCCCGGCGGCGAACCGGCTCGTCGCGCGCTGCCACGAGCGGGTGCCGGGCGCCTCGGTCACGACGGCGCCCGCGACGACGCCGAACCAGCCGAAGCCGGTCACGGCGTTCGCGACGAGGAGCGCCGTCGCGAGGTCCCACGTCCCGGTGAGCAGCCCGGCCCAGGCCGCGACGACGCCGAGCTGGATCATGACGAGCGGGACGCCGTCGAGCGCGGCCTGCACGCGGTGCTCGAACACGGCGGCGCGCACGCGCCCGTCGTCCACCTCGCGCAGGTGCGCGTGCACCTGGGGCGTGCGGGCGGCGAGCTTCACCGTCCGCGCGGAGTCGAGCGCCGAGACGAGCGCGCGTCCGAACCGGGCGCGCGCGGCCGACGACCGCGTCGCCGACCGGCCCGCGATCGGCCGCCCGAGGGCCGACGCCGCCGCGGACACGACCATGACCGCGAGGAGCACGGCGCCCGCGAGCCACGACCGGCTGAGCAGCGCGGTGACGCCCGCGATGACGAGGCCGTTGACGAAGTCGACCCAGCGGTCGGCGTACCGGACGAACCGGTCGGCGTCCATGGCACGGGCGACGACCTCGCCGGGCGGCGTGGCCGTGAGCCGGTGCTGGCGGGTCTGGCCGGCCATGACCGCCATGCGCACGCGCAGCAGCACCTCGACCCACCAGCGCGGGTAGACGTACAGCGCCCACGCGAGGCACAGCGGCGCGACCACGAGGAGCACGGCGAGCGGCACGAGCTGCCGCGCCGGGAAGCCGGAGTCGAGGTCCTGGACCGCCTGGCCCCACAGGAAGCCGGTGACGGCGCCCTGGGCCGACACGAGGCTCGTGACGAGGAACAGGACCGCGCCCACCACGCCCCACGCCGGACGGACGAACAGGGCGTGCGCGACGCCGCGTGCGAGGCTCGGCCCGTCGCCCGGGTCGTCGAGGACGGGCGGCTCGCCGCGCCGTCGGCGGCCACCGACCGCGTCCGAGGCCGGGGCGGCCGCGGACGCCCTGGTCCCGTCCTCGTCGTGCCCCTCCGTCGCGCGGACCGACGGGCCGGGCATGAGGGCGGGCGCCGTGGCGCCGGGAGCGAGGTCGTCGACGTCGTCGGCGCGCGGGCCGCCGTCCTGCGCGACGCTCGCCGCGAGCAGGTCGCGGTAGGGACCGGGGGCGTGGGCGAGCGCGGCGCGCTCGCCCTGCTGCACGACGCGGCCGTGGTCGAGGACCGCCAGCAGCCCGGCGCGCTCGATCGTGGTGAGCCGGTGCGCGACGAGCACGCCCGTGCGCCCCGCGAGCAGGCGCTCCGACGCGGCGACGACGCGCGCCTCGGTGAGCGGGTCCATGCGCGCCGTCGCCTCGTCGAGCACGACGACCTGGACGTCGCGCACCAGCAGGCGGGCGAACGCGACGAGCTGCTCCTCCCCCGCCGAGAGCGACGTCCCGCCGGGCCCGAGCAGCGTGTCCAGGCCGTCGGGCAGGCCCGCGACCCAGTCGTCGAGCCGCAGCTCGCGCACGGCCGCCTCGACGTCGGACCGGGGGACGTCCGCGAACAGCGCGACGTTCTCCGCGAGCGTGCCCGCGAGGATCTCGGTGCGCTGCGTGACGACGCCGACCGCCGCGCGCAGCGCCTGGAGGTCGAGGTCGCGCACGTCGACGCCGCCGACGAGGACCGCGCCGCGCGGCGGCTCGACCGCGCGCGACAGCAGCGACGCCAGGGTCGACTTGCCCGAGCCGGTGCGCCCGACGAGCGCGACCGTCTCCCCCGCGGGCACGTGCAGGTCCACCCCGTCGAGCGCGAACGTGCCCTCGGCGTAGGAGAAGTGCAGGTCGCGCACCTCGATCCCGACCGGCCCGGCGGGCAGCGTGCGCCCGCCCGTCGGCTCGGGCTCGACGGCGAGCATCTGCCGGATGCGCGTGAGCGCGCCCAGGCCCTCCTGGATGTCCGGGAGGTGGTGGACCAGGTTGTCCACCTGCCCGACGAAGAGCGCGGTGACGAGGAACAGGGTGACGAGCCGGTCGACGCCCAGGTCGCCGTCCGCGGCGAGCGCGGCGCCCGCCACGGCCACGCCCGCGAGCAGCGAGGCGAGCACGAGACCGGCGCGGCGGAGCATGCGCGCCTCGACGACGAGCACGGCCTCGAACTTCCGGTGCACCCGGGCGGAGCGCTCGGCGAGGCGGCGGATCGCGAACGACTGCCCGAGGCTCGTGCGCAGGTCGTCCCGCGCCGCGACGGACTCCTCGAACGCCGCGGCGTGGTCGGTCCACGCCATCTCCTCGATGACCTTGCGACGCGCGATCTCGCCCAGCATCGGGCGCACGATGAACCACGCGACGGCCCCCAGGACCGGGAACAGGATCCACGCCGGCCACCAGGTCAGGCCCGCGACGACCCACATCGGCAGCACGCCGACGACGGTGCGTCCCGCGCCCCACAGCTGGCGGCGCACGAGCGTGCCGACGGCGTGCGTGTCGTCGTCGACGCGGTCGAGCACCTCGCCGACCGCCTGCTCCGTGAGCGTGGCGAGCGGCTGGTGCAGCGCCGCGGTGAGGAGGTCGCCGCGCAGGCGGCCCTCGGCGCGGTCGACCACGCCCGCCCACACGACCTGGCCGACGGTGTCGAGCAGCGCCGCGCCGACGACGCACGCGGCGAGGAGCTGGAGCGTCGCCGTCGTCGGGTCCTCGGCGAGCCACCCGGCGATGACCGTGCCCAGCGCGGCGCCGACCGCGCCCACGGCGAGCGCGAGCAGCGCGACGACGGCCTGCGGCCCGCGCAGCCGGCGCCAGTCCAGGCGGCGGGCCGGGTCGGGCGGGCGCGGGGCGCTGGCCGACGGCGCGGCGTGCGGGTCGGACGGGGGGTTCGTGGGCTGCTCGGTCGGCAGGGAGGCGTCGATCATGGCCCCACGACCCTACGGCGACCTACCCCCGCCGACGCAGGGATTTTCGCTCCCCGCAGCCCCTGACGGGCCCGGTCGGGCGCGGGGACGACCCGGGTCGGCTCGGGGGACGCAGCGCGGCCCGGGTCCCTGGGGGACCCGGGC
>NZ_JBYTEQ010000019.1:0-123245 GCF_058792115.1 Cellulosimicrobium sp. EB106-03-01-XG111 | reverse complement strand
CCCCCCCCCCCCCCCCCCCCCCCCCCCCCCCCCCCCCCCCCCCCCCCCCCCCCCCCCCCCCCCCCCCCCCCCACCCCGCCGGCGGCCCACCCCGCCGCCGACCGCTCTGCGAGCACCTGAGGAGCCTGCATGTCTTCCCCCACCCCGTTCCGCTGGCTGCGCCGTCCCGGGCCGCACACGCCGCCGGGCGAGCCCGGTGCGTACGCGCCGTCGGGCCTGTCCTACGGCGCGGACTACAACCCGGACCAGTGGCCGCGCGAGGTCTGGGACGAGGACGTCCGCCTCATGCGCGAGGCCGGCGTGACGGTGGTCTCGCTCGCGATCTTCTCGTGGGCCCGCATCCAGCCGACCGAGGACACGTGGGACTTCGCGTGGCTCGACGACGCGATGGACCTCCTCCACGCGCACGGCATCACGGTCGACCTCGCGACGGCGACCGCCTCGCCGCCGCCGTGGCTGACGACGAAGCACCCGGAGATCCTGCCGCAGACCCGTACGGGCGAGACCCTGTGGCCGGGCGCGCGACAGCAGTGGCGCCCGACGTCGCCGGTCTTCCGGGAGCACGCGCTGCGCCTCGTGGAGCGCATGGCCGAGCGGTACGGCGACCACCCGGCGCTGGTCGCCTGGCACGTGTCGAACGAGCTCGGCTGCCACAACGTCTACGACTTCTCCGACGACGCGGCCGCCGCCTTCCGCGCGTGGCTGCGCGACCGCTACCCGACGCTCGACGCGCTCAACGCCGCGTGGGGCACCGCGTTCTGGTCGCAGCGCTACAGCGCGTGGGACCAGGTCCTCCCGCCGCGGCTCGCGGCGTCGCACCCGAACCCCACCCAGCAGCTCGACTTCAAGCGCTTCTCGTCCGACGCGCTCCGGCAGTACCTGCGCGCGGAGGCGGAGATCCTGCGCCGCGTCACGCCGGACGTGCCCGTGACGACGAACTTCATGGTCATGGGCGAGACGAAGGGCATGGACTACGCCGCGTGGGCGGACGAGCTCGACTTCGTCTCCAACGACCACTACGTGCTGCCCGGCCCGCAGGCGCTCGACGAGCTGTCGTTCTCCGCGAACCTCACGGGCGGCATCGCCCGGCACCGGCCGTGGTTCCTCATGGAGCACTCGACGAGCGCGGTGAACTGGCAGCCCGTGAACGTCGCGAAGAAGCCGGGCGAGCTCGCACGCGACTCGCTCACCCACGTGGCCCACGGCGCCGACGCGGTCTGCTATTTCCAGTGGCGCCAGTCCGCGGCCGGCGCGGAGAAGTACCACTCGGGCATGGTCCCGCACGCGGGCGAGCGCTCGCGCCTGTTCCGTGACGTCGTCGCGCTCGGCGCGACCTTGCGCGACCTCGCGCCCGTCGCGGGCAGCACGCAGAAGCCCGCGCGCGCCGCGATCGTCTTCGACTGGGACTCGTGGTGGACGAGCGAGCTCGACTCCCACCCGACGGACCGGCTGCGCTACCGCCAGGAGGCGCTCGACTGGTACTCGGCGTTCCTCGCGCTCGGCGTGCGCGCGGACGTCGTGCCGTCCGCGACGGACCTCGCGGCGTACGACGTCGTCGTGGCGCCGGTGCTGCACGTCGTCCCGGCCGGCCTGCGCGACCGCCTCACGGCGTTCGTCGAGGCGGGCGGCCACCTCGTCACGACCTACTTCTCGGGCGTCGTCGACCAGGACGACCATGCGTGGCTCGGTGGCTACCCGGGCGCGCTGCGCGACCTGCTCGGCATCCGGGTCGAGGAGTTCGCCCCGCTGCTGGACGGCGAGAGCGCGACGGTCGAGCTCGCGGGCGAGCAGCTCGAGGGCACGGTGTGGACCGAGCCGGTGGACGTCGTCGACCCGGACGTCGAGGTGCTGGGCTGGTACAAGACCGGCGAGCAGGCCGGGCGTGCCGCGGTGACGCGCCGGACGGTCCGCAGCGGGGGCGGCACGGGCGCCCGCGAGGGCTCCGCCGCGTACGTCTCCACGCGGTTCGGCCGCCAGGGCCTCGTCCCCGTGCTCGCCCGCCTGCTCGACGACGCGGGCGTGCGCAGCGAGCTGCCCGCCGCCGTCCGCGGCGACGTCGAGCTCGCGGTCCGCACCGACGGCACGGACGACTTCTGGTTCCTCGTCAACCGCACGGCCCGTCCGGTCGAGGTGCCCGACGTCGCGGGCGACGTCCTCGCCGGGCGCCGCCTCACGGCGTCGGGCACGAGGGCTGCCACGACGGATGGCACGGCGGACGGCACGGCGGAGGCCGCGGTGGAGGGCACGGTGGAAGGCGCGCTGCTGCTCGAGCCGCGCGGCGTCGCCGTCGTCCGCCGCCCGGCCGCGCCGACCCCGCCGAGGAAGCACCCCGCCACCGCGAGGTAGAGCCCCGGTACCACGAGGTAGAGCCGTGGTTCCGCGAGGTAGCGCCGTGGTTCCGCGAGGTAGAGCCCCGGCTCCACGAGGTCGGAGGCCTGGGCTCTCCCTCGACGGACCGCGGCTCTCCCTCGGTAGACAGACCCCCGCGGGAACGACCCGCACCCGGTGCACCCCGCCGGTTCGCAGCGACGCGAAGGAGGTGGCTCAGGGATGAGCCCGACCGAGACCGACACGACCACGCGGGGTGGACCACCCGGTCCTCGCCGCACGAGCCCGGCCGGTGCGGCCGCCCGCCGGACGGGAGCCCGCGTCGTCGCGGGCCTCGGTGCCGGGGCGCTCGTCGCGGGCTGCGCGCTCGCCGCCCTGCCCGCGCAGGCCGCGCCCCGGGGCGCGGTCGCCGCGACCGGCACGACGGCGGCCGCGGCCGACGTCGCGGGCGTCACCGTGACGCCCGACCCGTCGTACGAGGGCGCGCCGTTCGAGGGCTGGGGCACGAGCCTCGTGTGGTTCGCCAACGCCACGGGCGGCTACCCGGACGAGATCCGCGACCGGCTCGCGGACATGGTGTTCGGCGACGAGGGCCTCAACCTCAACATCGCGCGCTACAACGTCGGCGGCGGGAACGCGCCCGACGTGCCCGACTACCTGCGCGCCGGCGGCGCCGTCGACGGGTGGTGGAAGGCGCCCGAGGGCACGACGCGCACCGACGTGGACTGGTGGGACCCCGCGAACCCGGACCACTGGGACGAGGACGCGGACGCGACGCAGCGCTGGTGGGTCGACCGGATCAAGGACGACGTCACGCACTGGGAGACGTTCAGCAACTCGCCGCCGTGGTTCATGACCGTGAGCGGCTACGTCTCGGGCGGGTTCAGCTCGACCGCGGACCAGCTCAGGACGGACAGCATCGACGACTTCGCGGCCTACCTGGTCGGCGTGACCGAGCGCCTCGAGGAGGCGCACGGCATCGAGGTCGACACGATCGACCCGTTCAACGAGCCCAACACCAACTACTGGGGCACGCAGCTCGGCGCCGACGGCAACCCGACCGGGGGCCGCCAGGAGGGCGCCCACATGGGCCCCGCGCTCCAGGCGAAGGTCGTCCCGGCGCTCGCCGCGGCGCTCGAGGGCTCCTCGACCGACGCCGTGATCTCGGCGATGGACGAGACGAACCCCGGCACGTTCGCGACCAACTGGAACGCGTACCCGCAGGCGGTCCGCGACCAGGTGTCGCAGCTCAACGTCCACACCTACGGCACGGGCCAGCGCACGACGGTCCGCGACATCGCCAAGGGCGAGGACAAGCCGCTGTGGATGAGCGAGGTCGGCGGGAACTGGAGCTCGACGGGCCAGGACTTCGAGACCATGGAGTCCGGCCTCGGCAGCGCGCAGCACATCGTCGACGACCTGCGCGAGCTCGAGCCGAGCGCGTGGGTGTTCTGGCAGCCGGTCGAGGACTACGCCAACATGGCGCCCGGCGGCGAGAGCGCGAACGGCATGAACTGGGGCGAGATCCAGATCCCGTTCGACTGCACGGCCGAGGACACGCTCGAGACGTGCCCGATCTACACGAACACGAAGTACTGGGCGACCCAGAATTTCACGCACTACATCGAGCCGGGCGACTCGCTGATCCGCTCGGACGACAGCAACAGCACGGCCGCGGTGTCGGCCGACGGCACGTCCGCGACGGTCGTGCACGTCAACGCCACGAAGGCCGAGCGCGCCGTGACGCTCGACCTGTCGAAGTTCGGTGCGGTCGGGTCCGATGCGACCGTCACCCCCGTGGTCACGAGCACGGCCGGCTACCTCGTCGAGGGCGAACCGGTGGCCGTCACGCCGGGTACGGACGGCCCCAGCGCGACGCTCGTCGTGCCGGCCGAGTCCGTGACGACGTTCGTCGTCGACGGCGTCTCCGGCGTCGCGGACGACGCCGCGCTCGTCCAGGACGGTCACGCGTACCGCCTCGACGGCGTGCAGGCGGACCGCTCGCTCGCGCCGTCGGCGTCGGGCACGGGCGTCGTGATCCGCACCGACGCGCCGGTCGCCGAGCAGGCCTGGGAGCTCACGGCGCTCGGCGCCCCCGAGGGCTCCGGCTCGCACCGCACGCGCTACGCCGTGACGAACGCGGCGACGGGCCGCCAGCTCGCCGTCGCGGCCGACACGTCCGCCGTCCTCCAGGACGCGCCCGCCGACGTCGCGGACACCCCGCTCGCCGCGCAGTGGATCCTCTCGACGACCGGTGACGGCACCTTCACGCTCGTCAACGCGTCCTCGAAGACCCTCCTCGAGGTCGGCGGCCAGGCGACGGCGGACGGCTCGCCCGTGGGCACGTACCTCGCGAACTCCGGCGTGAACCAGCGCTGGCGGATCGTCGACGAGACGGTCCTCGGCACCGAGCCCGTCCAGGCGTTCACGACGCCGGGCACCGCGCCCGAGCTGCCCGCGACGGTCACGCCGGTCTACCGCGACGGGGCGCGCGGCGCGCTCCCCGTGACGTGGGACGTGCCGGACGACGACGCGTGGGCCGAGCCCGGCACCGTCGAGGTGGCGGGCACGGTGGCCACGCCGACGGGGGGCGAGGTCGCCGCGACGGCGACCGTCGTCGTCGACGAGCTCACGTCCACGCTCCCCGCGCGCGCCAAGGCGTACGCGGGCGGCACCCCGGCCCTGCCCACGACCGTCACCGCGGTCGCCGCAGGCGGCGCGGAGGTCGAGCGCCCCGTGGTCTGGGACGACGCCCGCGCGGGCGCGTACGACGGCGTCGGGGTCGTCGAGCTCACGGGCACGGCCGACGCCGGGGCGGGCGCCACGCTCCCGGCCACCGTCCGCGTCCAGGTGACCGAGGCCGCGTCCGCCAACGGCGCGCTCGCCGCGGGCACGACCGCCAGCGCGACGTTCACCGAGCCGGGCTACGCCGTCGGCGGTGTCGTCAACGGCAACCTCACGGACAAGGCATGGTCGAACTGGGTGTCGGGCACCAAGCGGGCGTCCGACACGCTCACGGTCACGCTCCCGGGCGACCGCGACGTCACCGGCGTCGTGACGCGCTTCTGGAAGGACGGGTCCAGCGCGAGCTGGGCGCAGTCCGTCCGGCTCCAGGCGCTCGTGGACGGCACGTGGACCGACGTCGGCGCGCCCGTCACGGTGGACGCCTCGCCGGACGGCCCCGCGCCCGCGGTCGAGATCCCCGCGGACGTGCGGACGTCGTCCGTGCGCGTCGTCCTCACGGCGCGGGCGAACACCCACCTGGTGGTCTCCGAGATCGAGGTGCTCGCCAAGGTGCCGGGCACGGGGACCGACGCCGCGGCGTCGGGCATCACCGTGGCCGGCGAGCCCCTCGCCGGGTTCGACCCGGCCGTCACGGCGTACGACGTGCCGGTCACGGGCGGCGTGCCCGCCGTCGAGGCGGTCGCGCACGACCCCTGGGCGACGGTCGCGGTCGAGGCCGCCGACGGCGTGCCCGGCACGACGACGGTGCGCGTCACGGCCGAGGACGGCACGCAGCGGGCGTACGCCCTGCGCTGGACGGCCGACGCCGGTGCGGCGCCCGTGACGGTCACCGCCGAGGCGCGGTGCCTGGCCGGCAAGGTGTACGTCGCGGTCCGCGCCACGAACGACGGCGACGCGCCGCTCGACGTGACGCTCGCGACGCCGTACGGCACGCGCACGGTCGCCGCGGTGGCGCCGGGCGCGAGCGCCTACCAGTCGTTCGCGTCGCGCGCGGCGTCCGTCCCGGGCGCGACGGCCGTCGTGACGGTCGACGGGTTCGCGCCGCTCGAGGTCGCGTTCGACGCGCGCTCCTGCTGAGCCGTCCGGCCGCCCGGCGGGTCGGGTCGGCGTCGTCCGCGACGCCGTCCCGGCCCGCCGTGCGGCCCTCGTCGTGGCTCCCCCGCGCCGCCCTCCGCGGCCCGGGAGAGGCACGTCACCCGACGATCGCGGCCACGCCGCGACACTGCCTCGCGTGCGTCGGCGGAGCCGCGTACCGTATCCCGGGTGCCCGGTACAGTGCCGGGACCGAGGAGGAGCCCACCACCGTGACCCCCACCACGAGCGGAGACGTCCTGACGACGGCCGGCGGCACGCGCTGGACCATGCGCGGCGAGATCGACGCCGCGGTCCAGGCCCGGCGCGAGGACGAGCTGCTGCGGCTCGCGCAGTCGGCCGACGGGCGCATCCACATCGACCTCGGCGCGGTCACCTTCATGGACTCGGGCGGCCTGCGCCTGCTCTACCACGCCGCCACGGCCGGCTCGGGGGCACCCGTGCTGGAGCGCGTCCCGCGCCGTGTCCGCGACCTGCTCGAGCTCAGCGGCGTCGCCGAGCTGTTCGAGCTCACCGACGACGCCGGACCTGCCGAGGACGAGGCGTGACCTTCGCCCACGCGGCGGTACCGCCCGGCTTCGTCGAGATCGGTGCCTGGCCGCTGCGCACGCTGGCGGACCTCGCCACCCTGCGGGAGGGCCTGCACCGCATGCTCACCGGCGCCCCGCTGCCCGCGGACCGCGCGCTCGAGGCCACGCCCGAGCGCGTCGTCCTCGTCGCGAGCGAGCTCGCGACGAACGCGCTGCGCCACGGCCTCCCCCCGACGCAGGTGCGGCTGCTCAGCGACGGCCGCGAGCTCGTCGTGGACGTCGTCGACCACTCGCCGGACGTCCCGGTCGTCGCGGGCCGGCGGTCGCCGGGCGCGGGCGGGTTCGGCCTCGTGCTCGCGCAGCGCGCCTCGACGGCCGTCGGCTGGTTCCGGGCCGGCACCGGCGAGAAGCACGTCTGGGCGCGCTTCGACGTCCCCGTCTTCCGCGGCGGGGCCGGCGTGCGCAGCGCGCTCCTCCCGATCGGCTGACGCCCCGCCGTCACGCACCCTCCCCCGCAGCGCGGCTCGGCCGCCGCGCTCCCCGGGGGCACCTCAGGCGTCGCGACGCACCAGGAGCAGGGTCGCGTCGTCCGCGGAGCGCGGGTCGCGCGCGGCGGCGACGACGCCGTCGACGTCGACCGTCCCCGGCTCCGCCGCGAAGAACGCCGCGAGCCGCCGGAGCCCGTCGAGGATCGACTCCTCGCGCCGCTCCACGAGGCCGTCGCTGTACAGCACGAGCGCGCCGCCGGGCGGCACCTGGACGTGCTGCGCGGGCGGCACGCGGTCCACGAGCCCGAGCGGCGGCACGATCGCGCTCTCCGTCCAGCTCGTGGTGCCGTCGGGCGCGACGACGAGCAGCGGCGGGTGCCCCAGCGAGACGTGCTCGACGACGCCGGTCACCGGGTCCAGCACCGCGACGGCGATCGTCGCGACCTCGCCGGGGAGCGTCCAGCGCGCGACCTCGCCCAGGAGCGTCACGGCCTCGACCGCGGAGCCCGTGCTCACGAGCGCGGCGCGCAGCGTCGTCCCGAGCTGGCCCATCGTCGCCGCGGCCTGGAGCCCGTGGCCCGTCACGTCGCCCACGACGAGCGCGAGCCGCCCGGACGGCAGCACGAGCGCGTCGTACCAGTCGCCGCCCACGAGGCCCGTGCCCGCCGACTCGTAGCGCGACTGCAGCGTCCACCCCGGGACGTCGGGCAGGAGGGCGGGCAGGAGGCTCCGCTGGAGCTCCTCCGTCGCCCGCACCGCCTTGCGGCCGCGCAGGTAGAGGGCCTCGACGAGGTGGCCGCGCAACGACGTCGCGACGTCCGTCTGGTCCGACGTCCAGGGCAGGCTGTGCCCGCGCACGACCTCGCGCCACCGCTCGAACGACTTGCGCGGGCTGAGCCGCACCGAGTCGTCCTCGCCGCGCGCGATCTCCTTGTTGTACGGGTCGCCGCCCCAGTCCACGTGCCGCAGGACCTCGTCGCGCACCCACAGCACGACCTGCCCCTCGGGCAGCACGATCCCGAGGACGCCCGCGACGTCGGGCACGAGCGCCGCGACGTCGGGCGCGTCCCGGTGCAGGGCGTCGGTCGCGACCAGGTCCTCGCCGTGCCCGAGGACCCACGCGACGAGCGCACGGCACCCGTCCTCGTCGGGCACGTTGCCGACCGCGATGAGGCCGCCCTCCGCGACGACGACGGCACCGTCGGCCCGGACGAGGCGCCGCAGCCACCCCGAGCGCGTCAGGGCGATGCCGATGGGGACGCTCTCGTCGCGGCTGTCCGCGGCAAGGTGGGCGAGGACGCCCTCCGCGCGCCGCACCTCGGTCTCCCGCTCGTCCTCCGCCTGGGAGACGAGCCGGACGGAGAGCGCGGACCCGAGGAACTCCGCGGCGGTGCGGACCTCGAAGGGCGGCTCGTGCGGCCCGGAGTAGTGGTGGCACGCGACGAGCCCCCACAGCCTGCCGTCGCGCAGGAGCGAGATGGACATCGACGCCCGCACGCCCATGTTGCGCAGGTACTCGAGGTGGATCGGCGAGACGCTGCGCAGCGTCGAGTACGTGAGGTCGAGCGGCGCGCCCGTCGTGGGCAGCAGCGTCGGGACGATCGGCTGCGGCGCGTAGTCCACGTCCGCGATGAGCCGGATCCAGTTCTTCTCGTACAGAGCGCGCGCCTGCGGCGGGATGTCCGACGCCGGGTAGTGCAGCCCCAGGAACGCGTTGAGGTCGTCCCGACGCGCCTCGGCCACGACCTCGCCGTTGTAGGCCGCGTCGAAGCGGTAGATCATCACGCGGTCGAAGCCCGTGAGGGCGCGCACGTGGCGGGCCGCGTCGTCGTACAGCTCGTCGAGCGTCGCGGCGCGCTCGAGGTCGCGCAACGCCTGCCGGACGGCGAGGTAGGTGTTGGGGAACGTCAGCGGGCGCGCGCCCGACGCGGTCTCGATCTCCACGACGAGCACCGGCTCGGAGCCCGGGCCCTCCTCCGGCAGCGGGGGCCGGTGGAGCACGGCGTCGACGTCGAGCGGCCTGCCGTCCCAGCGGTCGAGGTGCAGGGTCACGGGGTTGCGCGTCGCGAGGTCGGTCCCGCTCGCCGCGTGCGCGAGCAGGTCGCGCGCGGGCGCCGCGCCGAGCACGTCGGCGAGCGGCCGGCCCGCGAGCTCCTCCGCGGGGACGCCGAGGTGCCGTTCCACGTTCGCCGACGCCTGGAGCAGCACGCCGTCCGCCTCGCGGACCACCAGCAGGACCCCGCGCGGCTGGATCATGCCGGGGACGTGGATGGGTTCGCGGGCGCAGTTGTCGAGGTCCACCGCCTCGCCGGGCGCGAGAAGCTCCGGCTCGTCGACCGTCCTGGTCACGATCCTCCGTCCAGGCAGCACGTCCGGGGACGGCTGCCGTGCTGCGGTCGACGGACCACCTGGGCTCGAGGATCCCGATTCGCGTGCCTCAGGCTATCGCGCGCCGGGACCCGTTCGTGCGCCGGGCTCCCGGGCGTCGTCGGACGAGCCCCGTGACCGACACCACGGAACTCCGCGGTAGCGTCGTTCGTCGGACGAGCGGGAGCCCGGACCGCCCGCCCGGACCCCGACGACCAGAAGGTGACCCATGAGCACGACGACGACCCCCCTCCTGCGCGCCAGCGGCCTCGCGGCCGGCTACGGAGGTCCCGACGTCGTGCACGGCATCGACCTCGACGTGACCCCCGGCACCGCGCCGGTCGGGATCGTCGGCGAGTCGGGTGCCGGGAAGTCGACGATCGTGCGCGCGCTCGTCGGTCTCGTGCGCCCGACGGCGGGCCACGTGACGTACGCCGAGCGGACGGTCGGCAAGCTCTCCCGCCGGGACAAGAAGCAGTTCACGGCGGACGTGCGCCGCGTCTCCCAGGACGGCCTCGCCGGCATCGGCATCGACCCCCGCTGGACGGTGGACCGCACGCTGTCCGCGGCGCTCAAGGACGCGCGACGCGCCGGCCGCCCGAGCGGGCGGTCCGTCGAGGACCTGCTCGGCGACGTCGCGCTCGAACCCCGCTACGCGCCGCGCACCGTGCAGTCGCTCTCGGGCGGCGAGAAGCAGCGCGTCGCGCTCGCCGTCGCGCTCGCGACGCGTCCCCGGGCGCTCCTCCTCGACGAGCCGCTCACCGCCGTCGACCCCGCGATGCGCGGCGACGTCGTGCGGCGCCTCGCCGACGCGACGGCCGCCCTCGGCACCGCCGTGCTGCTGGTCTCGCACGACCTCGAGCTCGTCGAGCGGATGTGCCCCACCGTGCACGTGCTCGCCGACGGGACGTTCGTGGCGTCGGGGTCGCTGCGCGACGTGTTCGCGGGCACCGCCCCGGGCGCCGACCACCCGGCCGTCCGCGGGCTCGCGGAGGCCGCTCCGCTCGCCGTCCAGCGCTTCCGCTGACCCACGGGGTAGAACCTCCCGACGCGAGGTAGAACGCCGCGGGCTCTACCTCGCGACCGGCGGCTCTACCTCGCGAGGACGGACTCGATGGTGGCCTTCTCGTCGTCGGTGAGGGGCGGCGCGGAGAGCGCCGCGACGTTGTTCTCGAGCTGACGGACGCTGCTCGCCCCGACGAGGGCGGAGGTGACGCGCTCGTCGCGCAGCACCCAGGCGAGGGCGAGCTGCGCGAGGGTCTGGCCGCGGGCGCCCGCGATCTCGTTCAGCGCCCGGGCACGCTCCAGGTACGTCTCGTCGAGGTTCTTCTCGGACAGGAACGGCGAGTCCGGGCGGGCCGCGCGCGACCCCTCGGGCGCCGACCCGGACAGGTAGCGGTCCGTGAGGAGGCCCTGCTGGAGCGGCGAGAACACGATGGTGCCGACGCCGAGGTCGCCCACGACGTCGAGCAGCGCCTCGGTCTGCACGCCGTCGTACGCGTCCTCGTGCGCCGGGTCCTCGACGTGGCGGTTGAGCATCGAGTAGCTCGGCTGGTGGATGAGCAGCGGGGTGCCGAGGTCGGCGAGGATCGCCGCTGCCTCGCGCGTGCGCGCGGGCGAGTAGTTGGAGACGCCCACGTACAGCGCCTTGCCTTGCTGGACGGCGTCGTGCAGCGCGCGCATGGACTCCTCGAGCGGCGTGCTCGGGTCCGGCCGGTGGTGGTAGAAGACGTCGACGTAGTCGAGGTTCATCCGCCGGAGCGACTGGTCGAGCGAGGAGAGCAGGTACTTGCGCGAGCCGCCGTCGCCGTAGGGACCGGGCCACATGTCGTAGCCGGCCTTCGACGAGATGACGAGCTCGTCGCGGTACGCGCCGAGGTCCTGCGCGAGGTGCCGGCCGAAGTTCTCCTCCGCCGAGCCGTAGGGCGGGCCGTAGTTGTTCGCCAGGTCGAAGTGGGTGATCCCGAGGTCGAACGCGCGGCGCAGCACGGCGCGCTGGGTCTCGAACGGGTTCACGTCGCCGAAGTTGTGCCACAGACCGAGCGAGATCGCGGGCAGATCGAGGCCGCTGCGCCCCGTCCGCCGGTAGGTCATCGTGTCGTAGCGGTCGTCGGCGGCGAGGTAGCGCGGGGCGAGAGGCATGGGCCCATTCTGGCGCGCGCCGGCCGCGACGCCCAGCCCGGCCGCGCCGGACGGCCGAGCGGAGCCGACGGTCAGCGGGCGAGCAGCGTCACCGGCGTCGTGGGCGCGGGGTCGAAGCAGGAGAGGAACCGTCGCACGACGTCGGCGTCGGTGACGGACGTCGCCTGCGCCAGGACGGCGTCGGCGGCAGCGAGGTCCTGGCTGAGGCCCCGCACGGCGGCGGCGTCGATCGTGAGGGTCGCGTCCACGTCGTCGGGCACCTCCTCGTGCACGACGGCGACCCCGCGGCGGACCTGGAGCGCCACAGATCCTCCGGTGTCCGGGAAGACCCACGCCACCGTGAGGTCGACGTCCGCCGCGACGTCCGGGTCGAGGCGCACGCGCAGGCCCGCGACGACCTTCTCGGCCGGGATGGCGTTGAGGACGTCGGGCGGCTGGAACTCGTAGGTCTGGGAGTAGTCGACCGCGTCGTCGAGCTCGTTCGCCCCGCCGAGGGCCATCGTCCGCCAGTACATGTTCTTCTGGAGGTAGCCCCACTGCCGCAGGGCCTCGGCCTTCGCGTGGCGCGCGGTCGTGTCACCGAGGTCGGACCGGACGAGGTGGGTCAGCAGCTCGGCGGCCCAGCCGTAGTCCTCGGCCTCGTGCGCGACGCGCGCCTTGTCGAGGACGGCGTCACGGCCGCCCAGCGCCTCGACGTAGCGGCGGGCGCGGTCGGCGTGCAGCGGCGCCGCGAGCTCGGTGGCGTCGCCGGAGAACCAGCCGAGGGTGCCGTCGTAGATCGCGCGGACGCAGTGCTCGGGGCTGCCGTAGTACGGCTGGAGCCAGGGGTCGTCGCGCAGGTGGTCGGGCAGCCGCTTCGCCACGAGGTCCACGAGCTCGGGTCCGGTCGCGCCCTTGTTGATGTGGCGGATCGACTGGTCGTGGAGGAACTGGATCGCGTCCCGGTAGTTCGTGATGCGCTCGACGACGAACGCGTTGCCGACCCAGGGGCGCATGTGCGACCCGGAGTACGTCTCGGCCTGCCGTGCGTAGGAGAGCAGCGTGTCCACACCTTCGCGCCACGCCTCGACGTCGCGGTAGGCCGTGCCGCGCAGGGTGTACAGGTTCGGGAAGGTCTCGCCCTGGATCGTCTCGGAACCGTGCACGTGCCGGTGCTCGGGGAGCCAGAGGTCGATCTCGTCCTGCGCGTCGCCGTACGCGTGGAACGCGACGATCCGGATCCCGGCGATCTCGAGCTCCTCGACGTCGCCGACCGTCCGGGTCGGCAGGTGCGTGCTCTTGGGCCCGGGAGCGGCCACGGGACCGAGGGCGCCCTGGACGACCCCCGTCGGCCCGAACCCCGCGAACGTCACCAGGCTCGTGCGCGCGGTGAGGATCGGTCCGACGATGCCGGCGTCGTTGACGAGCCACCGCTCGAACGTCTCGTGCGCGATGATCTCGACCGCGCCGGACTCGACGTCCTGCGCGGTGACACCCAGGCCGTTCAGCGCGTAGCAGTGGTCGGGGTGGCGGTGCGTGAAGATCACGGCCTTGATCGGCAGGTCGGAGAAGCGGCGGAAGTCCGCGAGCAGCTCGGCAGAGGACACGTCCGACTCGCCGGGGTCGACGATCACGACGCCGTCCTCGCCCACGATCATCGTGGTCGAGCACAGCTGGTACCCGTGGGCCACGTACACCCGGCCCTCGACCGGCTCGTAGATCCGCTTCGGCATCTGGCGCGCCCACGCCGTCTGCTCCGGGTGCACCGTGTCGGCGGGCTCGGTCACCGAGATGCTCGGCCCCGCCTCGTGGGCCACGGGGGCGAGATGGTCCTTGAACGAGTCGAAGTAGCCTTCCCAGTCCTCCACCGTGCGCAGCGTGTCCACAACAGCCATGCTCACCCCTCCGTCGGTCGGCCCGGTGCGGCCACGACCAGGCTCCTCCCTGCCGCGCGGAGCGCAACCGGAACGGACGAGCGCGGAAGGACCGGGGCGTGCCGCGGCTGCGGCGCGGCGAGGGACGCCGGGGGGGTCAGCGGGTCGGGGTCTCCACGACCTGGCCCGCCCACGCGAAGCCGCCGCCGAAGCCGAAGAGGAGCGCGGGGACGCCCGCGGGGATCTTGCCCGCGTGCCACCACTTGGAGAGCCCGAGCGGGATGGACGCCGCGGACGTGTTGCCGGACTCGACGATGTCCGTGACGACGACCTTGGACTCCAGCCCGAGCGCCTTCGCGAGGGGCTCGATGATGCGCAGGTTCGCCTGGTGCGCGACGAGCACCTCGATGTCGTCGAGCGAGACGCCGGAGCGCTCCACGACGGTGCGCGCGCGCTCGGCGGCGCGCGTGATGGCCCACTTGAAGACGGCGCGGCCGTCCTGGGCGAACTTCTCCTGCGGTGCCTCGATGAGCACGGCCGGGGTGAGGTCGGGCTCGGAGCCCCAGGTGACCGGGCCGACGCCGGGCTCGTCCGTCGCGCGCAGCACGGCCGCCCCGGCGCCGTCGGCGGTGAGGATGCACGTGCTGCGGTCGGTCCAGTCGGTGAACGCGGTGAGCTTCTCCGCGCCGATCACCACGGCCGTGCGCGCCGAGCCGGCGCGGATCGCCTGGTCGGCGAGGCCGACGGAGTGGGCGAAGCCGGAGCACGCGACGTTCACGTCGAGCACCGCCGGCCCGACGACGCCCCGCAGGTCCAGCTCGGACGCCTCCTCGGGCGTCGACTGCCCGGGCATGACCCCCGTGCGCAGGTGGTACGCGACACGGCCCGCCGTGTTGGGCGAGCGGTCCGTCGCGGTCGCCGTCGCGACGATGACGAGGTCGACCTCGGCCGGGTCGACGCCCGCGTCGTCGAGCGCGTGGCGGGCCGCCGCGGTCGCCATGTCGGCGACGGTCGTGTCGTCGTCCGCGACGTGCCGCGTGACGATGCCCGTCCGCGAGCGGATCCACTCGTCGTTGGTCTCGACGAGCTGCGCGATGTCGTCGTTCGTCAGCGTCTTCTCGGGCTGGAAGTGACCGAGGCCGACGATGCGCGACCCGGCCGCGCCGGTGGCGGGAGTGAGCATGAGGACGATCATGTCACGCGGCCGCTCGTCGTCAGAACGCTCCGTGCGACCTCCGGGAGGTCGTGCGCCACACCGGTGACGTACCGTCGGGAGGTCCGCCGTCGTGCCACCGAAGGAGCCGTCGTGTCCCGTCCGCCGCTGCCCTCCCGTCTCGTCGAGATGCTCCGCCGCCCGAACGCCGCCGTCATGGCGACGGTGCGCTCCGACGGCGCGCCCGTCACCGCCGCGACCTGGTACGTCTGGGAGGACGACGGCCGCGTGCTCGTCAACCTCGACGAGTCGCGCGTGCGGCTCAAGCACCTGCGGAACGACCCCCGGGTCTCGCTCACCGTGCTCGACGAGAACTGGTACACGCACGTGACGCTGATCGGTCGCGTCGTCGAGCTGCGCGCCGACGAGGGCCTGGCCGACATCGACCGCATCTCGCGCCACTACACCGGCCACGAGTACGCGAACCGGACCGACCCGCGCGTCAGCGCCTGGGTCGAGGTCGAGCGCTGGTACGGCTGGGGCGAGGCGAAGGCCGGCGACGACGCGTAGCGCCGTCCGCCGCCCGGCCGTACGCCCGTCCCCGGCGCTTCACGACGCCGCGCCGCGCTGCGGGAGATCGTCGCGAGAAAGGTGTCGATCTCGGCGACCGGTCTTCGTCGTCCTGCCGTACGGCCGATCGGGCCGTGCGAGAGGAGGAGGCACGATGACGACGTTCCTGGAGACGATCCTCGCGGCGGACCGCGAGCACCCGCCGGACCGTGCGCGATACCGTGACGGGCGCAGCGTCGGGGACGGGACGTCCGCCGCCGACGTGGCGTTCTCCGGGCCGACGGCGCCCCGCCGGCCCGCGGCGACGAGGGCGGAGGACCTCTGATGCGCTACCTCATGCTCGTGCTCGGCACCCCGGACGACCCGGGGCTGCGGCCCGAGGAGGCCGAGGCCGCGGCCCCGATCGAGGAGTGGGTCGGGCGGCACTACGGCAGCGGCGCCGCGGTGGTCGGCGACCGGCTGCGCCCGCCCGAGGACGCCGTGGGCGTGCGGGTCCGGGGCGGCAAGGTGCTCGTCACGGACGGGCCGTTCTCCGAGACGAAGGAGTCGATCGCGGGCTTCGACGTCCTCGAGGCCCCCGACCTGGACACCGCGATCGCCATCGCGTCCGAGCACCCCATGGCGTACGGCGGCGCGATCGAGCTGCACCCCGCGTGGCCGCTGGACCTCGACGGGTCCTGAGCTGACGCCCGCGACGGACCCCGTCGAGGACGTGTTCCGCACCGAGTGGGGACGCGTCCTCGGCGCCGTCGCGCGCAGCACGGGCGACCTCGACCTGGCCGAGGAGTCCGCGCAGGAGGCGTTCGCCGCGGCGCTGCGGACGTGGGGCCGCGACGGCGTGCCCGAGCGTCCCGGCGCGTGGCTGACGACGACCGCGCGCCGCCACGCGATCGACGTGCTGCGCCGTCGTCGGGTCGAGGCCGAGCAGGTCGCCGCGGCGGGCCGCCTGGGCGAGCGCGTCGACCCGCGTCACCGGGGCGGGGGCCGGGCAGCGGATCCCGTGCTCGACCAGGTCGCGCGCGGCCTCGACGACGACGGCTGGGACGCCGACGACCCGGACGGCGACCTCGTGCGCCTGCTCTTCACGTGCTGCCACCCGGCGCTGCCCGCCGAGGCGCGGGTCGCGCTCACCCTGCGGTCGCTGACCGGCATGACGACCGCCCAGGTCGCGCGCGCCTTCCTCGTCCCCGAGGCGACGATGGCGCAGCGCCTGGTCCGGGCCAAGCGCCACATCCGCGCGACCGGCATGACCTTCCGGGTGCCGCCGGCCGCGCTGCGGGCCGAGCGCGTCGAGGGCGTCCTCGCGGTGCTGTACGTGCTGTTCACCGAGGGGTACGACGCGTGGGCGGAGCCCGCCGACGCCGTCGCGGGCTCGGCCGAGCGGCGCGCGCTCGCCGACGCCGCCGTCCGGCTCGCCCGCCTCACCGCGCGCCTGCTCGACGACGAGCCCGAGGCGCGCGGCCTGCTCGCCCTGCTGCTGCTCCAGCACGCGCGCCGCGACGAGCGCGTGGGCCCCGACGGCGTCACGCGGACCCTGGCCGAGCAGGACCGCGCCCGCTGGCGGCACGACGAGATCGCCGAGGGCCTGGCCGAGCTCGACGCGGCGCTCGCCGTCGGGCAGCCCGGGCCGTACCAGGTGCAGGCCGCCGTCGCGGCGCTCCACGACGAGGCCACCGACGCGGCCGCGACCGACTGGCCCCAGATCCTCGGCCTCTACGACGTCCTGCTCGACCTCACCGGCTCGCCCGTCGTCGCGCTCAACCGCGCGGTCGCGGTCGCGGAGGTGCGCGGCGCCGATGCGGGGCTGGCCGCGCTGGACGCCGTCGCGGACGAGCCGGCGCTCGCGGGCTACCACCTGCTGCCCGCCGTCCGCGCCGAGCTGCTCGTCCGGGCCGGGCGACCCGCTGACGCCGCCCACGACCTGCGCCGCGCGCTCGCGCTCGTCGACCGTGAGGGCGACCGCCGCCTCCTGGAACGCCGCCTGGGCGACCTGCCCCGCGCGAGACAGACCTAGCCGTCAGGCACCCCGCGCGGGGCGCGCGCGACGGTCCGCTCAGAGGCCCGTCTCGGCGTAGAACCCCTCGATGTGGGCACGCACCTCGCGGGCCGCGCGCTCGCCGTCGCCCTCCGCGACGGCGGAGAGCACGGCGCGGTGCTCGGCGCGCAGGCGCGCGGCGGTCCGCTCCCACGACGGCAGCGCCGCGCTCCCCGCGGCGACGTACGACTCGATCGCGCCGCGCAGCCCGGTCATGACGGCCTCGACGAGCGCGTTGCCCGCGAGCCGGACGAGCAGCACGTGGAACGTCGCGTCGAGCTCGCGGAAGTCGGCGGCGGGCAGCGCCGGGTCGTCCATGCGGTCGAGCAGGGCGCGGGCCTCCGCGAGCGTCGCCACGACCTCCTCGCCGTCCTCGGCACCCCGGTCCCCCGCCGCGCGGACGGCCCACGTCTCGAGCAGGACGCGCGTCTCGACGACGTCGCGCACCGCGAGCGTCCCGGACGCGACGTGCAGGCGCACGGCCGCTCCCAGTCCCGCGGCGGGCCGGTCGACGACGGTCGCGCCGGCGTCGGGCCCGGAGCCCACGGCGGTGCGCACGATGCCCATGGCTTCGAGCACGCGGAGCGCCTCGCGCACCGAGGGGCGCGAGACGCCGAGCTCCTCGGCGAGCGCGCGCTCGGCCGGGAGGCGCTCGCCGAGCGCCCAGCGGCCCGCGGCGAGGTCCGCCTCGATGCGGGCGAGGACGCGTTCGTGGGTGCGCACCCGCTCAGGGTAGGCGACCCCGGCGCGCTGTGGTCAGACCACGCGGCCGTCGTGGTCTACAGTGGACGGCCTGTGGTCAGACCACAGCCGCGGCGCCTCACCGCGGCGGTCTCGGCGAGCGGCGACGACGCGGCCCGGCGAGACTGGACCCGACTCGCCTCCCCGGAGCCCTGATGCGCATAGCCCTCACCGCGACCTGCATCGGCGACGTGATGTTCCCCCAGGCACCGCGCGCCACCGCCCTCCTCCTCGAGCGCCTCGGCCACGAGGTGTTCTTTCCCGAGCTGCAGACCTGCTGCGGACAGATGCACGTCAACACCGGGTACCTCGACGAGGCGGTCCCCGTGGTGCGCAACCACGTCGAGGCGTTCTCCCCCGTGCTCGACGGCGAGTGGGACGCCGTCGTCGTCCCGTCCGGGTCCTGCACGGGGTCCGTGCGGCACCAGCAGGCGATGGTCTGCCGACGGGCCGGGCTCGACGACCTCGCGCGCACCGCCGACGCGGTCGCCGCGAAGACGTACGAGCTGTCCGAGCTGCTCGTCGACGTGCTCGGCGTGACCGACGTCGGCGCCTACTTCCCCCACCGGGTCACCTACCACCCGACGTGCCACTCGCTGCGCATGCTCCATGTCGGCGACAAGCCGCTGCGCCTCCTGCGCGCGGTCGAGGGCATCGACCTCGTCGAGCTGCCCGCGGCGGAGGCGTGCTGCGGGTTCGGCGGCACCTTCGCGCTGAAGAACGCGGAGACGTCGACGGCGATGCTCGCCGACAAGATGACGCACGTGAAGGCGACGGGCGCCGAGGTCCTCACCGCGGGCGACGCGTCGTGCCTCATGCACATCGGCGGCGGCCTGTCGCGCATCCGCGCGGGCGTCCGCACGCTGCACCTCGCGGAGATCCTCGCGTCCACGAAGGACACGCCCGCCCCCGCCGGGGTCGGCCCGTCGACGCGCGGGGGTGCCCGGTGAGCCGCACGTTTCTCGGCCTGCCCGTCCGGCGCGGCGCGCGCACCCTGCCCGACGACGTCGCCCACCCGGGCGGCCACGGCACCTCGGCGGGTGCGGGGGCGGCGTCGGACGCGTTCGGCGACGTCCCGCACCCGGACGCCCCGCTGCGCTGGGGCGGGTCGTTCCCCGACGCGGCGCGCGAGGCGCTCCAGAACACGCAGCTGCGGCGCAACCTCGCGCACGCGACGTCGACCATCCGGGCCAAGCGCGCGGCCGTCGTCGGCGAGGTGCCGGACTGGGAGGCGCTGCGCGACGCCGGCTCCGCGATCAAGACCGACGTCATGGCACGCCTGCCCGAGCTCCTCGAGGAGCTGGAGCGCAACGTCGTGGCGCGCGGCGGCGTCGTGCACTGGGCGCGGGACGCGGACGAGGCGAACCGGATCGTCGCGGACCTCGTGAAGGCCAAGGGCGTCGACGAGGTCGTCAAGGTGAAGTCCATGGCGACGCAGGAGACGGGGCTCAACGAGGCGCTCGCCGCCGAGGGGATCGCGGCGTACGAGACGGACCTCGCGGAGCTCATCGTGCAGCTCGCCGACGACATGCCGTCGCACATCCTCGTGCCCGCGATCCACCGCAACCGGGCGGAGATCCGCGAGATCTTCCTCGCCCGCATGGGCGACGCCCCGCCCGACCTGTCGGACGTCCCGCGCGAGCTCGCGATGGCCGCGCGCGCCCACCTGCGCCGCAAGTTCCTCTCGGCGAAGGTCGCGATCAGCGGGGCGAACTTCGGCGTCGCGGACACGGGGACGCTGACCGTCGTCGAGTCCGAGGGCAACGGGCGCATGTGCCTCACGCTCCCCGAGACGCTCATCACCGTCATGGGGATCGAGAAGGTCGTGCCCACGTACACGGACCTGGAGGTGTTCCTCCAGCTCCTGCCGCGGTCGTCCACAGGCGAGCGCATGAACCCGTACACGTCCCTGTGGACGGGCGTCACGCCCGGCGACGGCCCGCAGGAGTTCCACCTCGTCCTGCTCGACAACGGGCGCACCGACGTCCTCGCCGACGAGGTCGGGCGGGCCGCGCTGCACTGCATCCGCTGCTCCGCGTGCCTCAACGTGTGCCCGGTGTACGAGCGGGTGGGCGGCCACGCGTACGGGTCGGTGTACCCCGGCCCGATCGGCGCGATCCTCACGCCGCAGCTCACCAAGTCCTCCGGCGGCCTCTCCGGCCACCACGACCCGAACGCGTCCCTCCCCTACGCCTCGACGCTGTGCGGCGCGTGCTACGAGGTGTGCCCGGTGAAGATCGACATCCCGTCGATCCTCGTGGAGCTGCGGGCGCGCGAGGTCGACGCCGACCGTGGCCGCCCCACCGGGTGGGGCGCCGCGATGAAGGCGGCGTCGTTCGTCATGTCCGACGCGCGGCGGTTCGAGCTCGCGGAGAAGGCGGCGGGGGTCGGGCGCCTGGTCGCGGGGCCGAAGGGCCGGATCTCGACCCTCCCGCCGCCCGCGTCCGCGTGGACCCGCTCGCGCGACCTCCCGGCGCCCGCGAAGCAGACCTTCCGCGACTGGTGGCGCGACCGCCCGTCCGACGAGCCCCGCACCGAGGGAGGTGAGGACCGATGAGCGCGCGCGACGACGTCCTCGCCCGCGTCCGTACGGCGCTCGGCGGGCCGACGGCGACGGGCGGGCCCGCGGCGTCGGGCATTGCGCGCGCCTACCGCGAGCACGGCGAGCTCGCCCCCGGGTCGTCCGAGGTCGTGGACGTGCTCGTCGACCGGCTCGTCGACTACCGGGCGCACGTGCACCGCGCGGAGACGTCGGCGGACGTGGCCACGGTCGTCGGCGACCTGCTCGCCGACGCGACGTCCGTCGTCGTCCCGGCCGGTCTCGACGCGGCGTGGCTCGCGGGGCTGGGCGCCGGGACCGCCGTCGTGCGGGACGCGCGCGACGACCCGCGCACGCCCGACGAGCTCGACCGCACGGACGCCGTCGTCACCGCGGCGCGCGTCGCGATCGGCGACACCGGCACGATCGTGCTCGACGGCGAGCCCGACCAGGGCCGCCGCGCGATCACGCTCGTCCCCGACCTGCACGTGTGCGTCGTGCGCACGGACCAGGTGGTGCAGTCCGTGCCCGAGGCCGTGCGCCTGCTCGCCGCGCACCCCGAGCGTCCGCAGACGTGGATCAGCGGACCCAGCGCGACGAGCGACATCGAGCTCTCCCGCGTCGAGGGCGTGCACGGGCCCCGCACCCTGCACGTCGTCCTCGCCCCGCCGAGGTAGAGCACCGGTCCGCCGAGGTAGCGCTCTGGTCACGACCAGGGCTCTACCTCGCGCGACCAGGGCTCTACCTCGTGGGGAGGCCTGCCCGACGGCGGTGCCGCACCTCCGCGAGGACCGTCGCCAGGCGGACGGGGAAGTCTTCGGGCGTGCCGGGCGGCAGCGCGTCCACCGGGAACCACGCGACGTCCTCGCTCTCGTCGCTGACGACCGTGCGCGCGTCCGGGTCGGCGAACGCGACGAACCCGACGTCCCAGTGCGTCCGGCAGGTGCCGAACGCCGCGGCGAGGTCGTGCCGGTGCACGTCGACGGGGGCGGACGGCGCGGCGTCGGCCCGGGACCCGACCACGGACTCCACGCCCGGCTCGGGGTCCGGGTCGAACGGCACGAGGTCCTCGATGCCGCTCTCCTCGCGCGCCTCGCGGTAGGCGGCACCGGCGAGCGTCGTGTCCTCCGGCTCGGTGTGGCCGCCCACCTGGACCCAGAACCGGCCCTTGCGGTGGAAGCACAGCAGCACGCGGTCGAGCCCGGGGCTGAGCACGAAGCAGCTCGCGGTGAGATGCTGCGGACCGCCGTCGCGCCGTACCGCCTCGGCGCGCGGCCCGGCGTCGCCGCGGACGAACGCGCGGTACTCCGCCGCAAGCGCCCCCTGACGGGGATCCACGGGCTCCCAGCGGTCGAGGCGGTCGAGGGCGTCGCGGGCGAGGAGGGCGGCGGGGTCCGGAGGGGTCACCGGGGAAGGCTACGTGCCGCGCCCGACGGCCCGCCCCGAGGCTCCCGCCGGACGCTGCGAGAATGGTGTCCCGTGAGCGACCCTCAGCACGACGCCGACGGCGGTCCCACCGACGCCGCCACCCGGACCGACCCGGTGCCGACCGGACCCGCCGGGGACCCGGCGCTGTTCGACCTCCCGCCCGGGTCGCGCGAGGTCCCGACGCGGATCGTGCTGCTCACCGGGGCGTCGGGCTCGGGCAAGACGTCGCTCACCCGCCGGCTCGGGCTCCCGGTCGTCGCGCTCGACGACTTCTACCTCGACCACGACCATCCCGACCTGCCGCAGCGGTTCGGCATCGTGGACTGGGACGACCCCCGCTCGTGGGACGCCGAGGGCGCGGTCGCGGCGCTCGTCGACCTCGCGCGCACGGGCCACGCCGACGTGCCGGTCTACGACATCCCGACGTCGCGTCGCACCGGCACGACCCACGTCGACGTCACGGGCTCGCGCGTCGTGCTCGCCGAGGGCATCTTCGCGGCGGAGATCGTCGCGGCCTGCCGCGCGCAGGACGTCCTGGCCGACGCGATCTGCCTGTACCGTCCCCGGCTCGTGACGTTCTGGTTCCGCCTCCTGCGCGACCTCGCCGAGATGCGCAAGCCGCCGCTCACGCTGTTCCGGCGCGGGTGGGCGCTGCTGCGCGCCGAGCCCGCGCTCGTGCGGCACTGGGAGTCGCTCGGCTGCCGCGCGCTCACGCCGACGCAGGCCGAGAAGGAGATCCGCGCGCTGCTGCGACCCGCCTCGGCGTAGGCGTCACCCCGGCGAGCTCGACCGGCGCCACCGGCGCGTGCGGAAGTCTGACGAGACGTGAGAAATGGCCCCTCGCAGGCGCGTCCCGGGGGCCACTTCTCACGTCTCGGCGGGGAGCGTCCCGACGACGATCGTCGCGCCGATCTCGTCGTCCCGGACGACGCGCGGGACCAGCCCGGCGCGGTCGAGCACGGCGACGGCGCCCGCCGCCTGACGCTCGCCGGACTCGGTGAGCAGGTGGCCGCCGGGGGCGAGCCAGGCGGGCGCCTCGGCCGCGACGCGGCGCAGCACGTCCAGCCCGTCGCCGCCGCCGTCGAGGGCGACGTGCGCCTCGTGGTCGCGTGCCTCGCGCGGCAGGAGCGGGATCTCGGTCGTCGGCACGTACGGCACGTTGGCGAGGAGCAGGTCGACCCGGCCGCGCAGACCGGGCGGCAGCGGGTCGAACAGGTCGCCCGCGGACGCGGTCCCGCCGACGGCCGCGACGTTGCGCGCCGCGCACGCGACCGCAGCCGGGTCCACGTCGCTCGCGTGCAGCGAGACGGTCGTGCCGCCGCCGAGGCCCACCGCGGTCGCGAGCCCCAGCGCCCCGGCGCCGCAGCACAGGTCGACGACGACCGTCCGGCCGTCTGGGCCACCCCCCCGACGACCGCCGGGGCCGCTGCCCGGGCCGCCGTCGGACAGCTGCGCCGGGCGCCCGGCCCGCCGCCCGAGCGCGACCGCCTCGTCGACGAGCAGCGTGGTGCGCTGGCGCGGCACGAACACCCCGGGGTCGACGGCGACCCGCAGCCCGTGGAAGTCCACGTACCCGAGGACGTGCTCGAGCGGCTCGCCCGCGACCCGGCGCGCGACGAGCGCCTCGAGGTGCGCGGCGTCGTCGGCCCGCTCGGCGAGGAGCGCGGCCTCGTCCTCCGCGAAGACGCACCCCGCGGCGCGCAGGCGGGCGGTGAGGGCGTCGAGCCCGCTCTGGTCCACGTCCCGGACGGTACTCCGGGCCGGGGCGCGTCCGCGCGGGGATTTCCGCGGCACGAGGTCGACCCGCGCGTCGGAGATCGACCCGCAGCGGGTCGACCTCACGACGCACGGGTCGATCGGGGCCGCGGTGGCCGTCAGGGGCGCAGCAGCGGGAGGAGCTGGGTGCCCTGGCGCTCGATCTCCCGCAGGTACGGGGTGTCGGAGAGCACGAAGTGCGTCACGCCGAGGTCCTCGTAGCGCCGCAGCGACTTCGCGACGTCCTCCGCGGAGCCGACGAGCCACGTCGTGCCCGCTCCCCCGCCGCCGAACCGGCCCGGGGCGGTCCACAGGTTGTCGTCGAGCACCTCGCCCCGCTCGGCCAGGTCGAGCAGGCGCTGCTGCCCGACGGCGGCGCTGCGCCCCCGGTCGCGGGCCGACCACGCCTCGCGCTCCGGCGACCGGGCCGCGAGCTGCGCGACCTTCGCCTCGGCGTCGGCCCACGCCTCCTCGGTGGTGTCGCGCACGAACGTCGTGACGCGCAGCCCGAACTCGAGCGGTGCGTGCTCACGGCCCAGGTCGGCGCTCAACCGCCTCAGCCGGTCGATGCGCTCCGCGATCCCGTCGAGCGGCTCGCCCCAGAAGAGCTGGACGTCGGCCTCGGTCGCCGCGACGCGCTCCGCCGCCTCCGAGGCGCCGCCGAAGTAGATCCGCGGGTGGGCGCGCTCGCCGCGGACGACGGGCCTCGGCCCCAGCGACGAGCGCGTCACGGAGAAGTGCTCGCCCGCGTACGTGACCTCCTCCTGCGTCCACAGCCTGCGGACGATCTGCAGGAACTCGCGCGTGCGGGCGTAGCGGTGCGCCGGGTCGGCCTCACCGTCGCCGTAGGCCTCCTGCCCGTCGGTCCCGGACACGATGTTGACGCGCAGCCGACCGCCGCTCAGGTGGTCGAGCGTCGCGGCGGCGGACGCGAAGTGGGCGGGCCGCCAGAACCCGGGCCGGATCGCGACGAGCGGCTCGAACGTCGTGGTCCGGGCCGCGAGCGCCGTCGCGACCGTGAACGTGTCGGGACGCCCCCAGCTCGTCCCGAGCAGCGCGCCCGCGAACCCGTGGCGTTCCAGGGCGTGCGCGTGGCTCGTCAGGGTGCCGAGGCTGTTGTGGTCCTCGGCCGTGTCGTCGCCGCGGTGCCCGGGCCGCACCTGGTTCGGGATGTACCAGAGGTGCTCCGCGCTCATGCGAAGGCCCCCTCGACGACTCGCGCCCCGCCGTCGGACGACGCGGCGGGGGCCGCGTCCGTGTAGCGGTTCGCGGGTCGTTCGAGCCCGTAGTGCTCGCGCAGCGTCCGGCCCTCGTACTCCGTGCGGAACAGGCCGCGCTCGCGCAGCACGGGCAGCACGTGCTCGACGAACTGCTCGAGCCCCGACGGCAGCACCGCGGGCATGATGTTGAACCCGTCGGCGGCCTCGGCGTCGTACCAGTCCTGGATCGCGTCGGCGACCTGCTCGGGCGTGCCCGCGAACGTGCGGTGCCCCCGCCCGCCGCCGAGCCGCCCGATGAGCTGGCGCACCGTGAGCCGCTCGCGGCGCGCGAGCTCGACGATCAGCGTGTACCGGCTCTTGGCCCCCTCGATCTCGTCCTCGGTGGGCAGGCCGTCGGGCAGCTCGCGGTCGAGCGGCAGGTCCTCGGGCGCGAGCCGCAGCGTCTTCGCGAGCTGGGCGCGCGCGTACTCGGGGACGATGAGCTCGTCGAGCTCGCGCTCCCGCGCGAGCGCCTCCGTCTCGGTGGACCCGATGACGGGGACGATGCCCGGCAGGATCTTCACCGTGTCGGCGTCCCGGCCGACGGCGACCGCACGGGCCTTGAGGTCGGCGTAGAACGCGCGGGCGTCGCCGAGCGTCTGGTGCGCGGTGAACACGGCCTCGGCGTAGCGCGCGGCGAGGTCCTTGCCGTCCTCGGACGACCCGGCCTGCACGACGAGCGGGCGCGCCTGCGGCGAGCGCGGCGTCGTGAGCGCGCCGTGCACGGAGAAGTGGGTGCCGACGTGCGCGGGCCCGTGGATCTTGGCCGGGTCCGCCCAGACGCCCGCGGCCTTGTCGGCGAGCACGGCGTCGTCCTCCCACGAGTCCCAGAGCCGGAACGCGACGTCGAGGAACTCCGCCGCGCGCTCGTACCGCACGGCGTGCGCCGGCTGGTCGTCGAGCCCGAAGTTGCGTGCGATCTCCGGCCCGGCCGTCGTGACGACGTTCCACCCGGCGCGGCCGCCCGAGACGTGGTCGATCGACGCGAAGCGGCGCGCGAGGTTGTAGGGCGAGTTGTACGTCGTCGACGCCGTCGCGATGAGCCCGATGCGCTCGGTCACGGTCGCGATCGCCGTCAGCACGATGAGCGGGTCGAGCGAGCCCGCGGGGCGGCGCCCGACGTCGGACCGCAGCCCGGGGCCGTCCGCGAAGAAGATCGAGTCGAGCTTCCCCGCCTCCGCGACCTGCGCGAGGCGCTGCAGGTGCGCGATGTTCGTCGACGTCCACGACGGGTCGCTCTCGGGCAGGCGCCACGACGCCTCGTGGTGGCCCGTGCTCATGAGGAACGCGTTGAGGTGCAGGTGCCCGGGTCGGTGGCCCGAGGAGGCGTGGCGGGTCATGCGGCGGTGTCCTTCCGGTCGGAGGTCGTCGGGGCGTCACGGACGACGCCGAGCGCGTCGAGCAGCTCGGTGCGGAGCCGGGCGAAGCGGGGGTCCGCGGGGTCGCGGGCCTCGGTGGGGCCGTAGCTCCGGTCGGTGCGGCGCTCGGCCGCGATCCGTCCCTCGTCGAGCACGACGACGCGGTCCGCGAGGACGATCGCCTCGTCCACGTCGTGCGTCACGAGCAGGACGGCGGGCCGGTGCCGCGCGCACAGGTCGCGCAGCAGGGCGTGCATCCGGATGCGCGTCAGGGCGTCGAGCGCGCCGAAGGGCTCGTCGGCGAGCAGGAGCCGCGGCGAGCGGACGAGCGAGCGGGCGAGCGACACGCGCTGCTGCTCGCCGCCCGAGAGCTCGTTCGGCCACGCGCGCTCGCGCCCGCCCAGGCCCACCTCCGCGAGGCTCGCGCGGCCGGCGTCCCGCGCGGCGCTCCGGCCGCGCCCGCCGGCGTCGAGGCCGAGCACCACGTTGTCCAGCACGCGCGCCCACGGGAGCAGCCTGGAGTCCTGGAAGACGACGGACACCTGGTCCGGCACGACGACCTCGCCCGAGCCCGCGACCCCGTGGTCGAGCGCGGCGAGCGCGCGCAGGAGCGTGCTCTTGCCCGAGCCGGACCGGCCCAGGATCGCGACGAACTCGCCATCGTCCACGGTGAGGTCGAGTCCGTCGAGGACGCGCTGCTCCCCGTACGACCGCACGAGCGAGCGGACCTGCACGGCCGCGCCCGGCGTCGTCGGGCGGGCCTCCGGCGCGGTCAGTCCTCCAGCGTGCGCCGCCACGAGAGCACCCTCCTCTGCAGGAGGCGGACGGCGAGGTCCGCGGAGTAGCCCAGCACGCCGTAGACCACGAGGCCGACGAGGATGATCTCCGTCTGCCCGTACGTCCGGGCGAGCTCCATCATGTAGCCGATGCCGGCCGTCGCGTTGACCTGCTCGACGACGACGAGCGCGAGCATCGACCCCGTGACCGCGAACCGCAGCCCGAGGAAGAACCCGGGCAGCGCGCCGGGCAGGATGACGCGGCGCACGAACTGCCACCGCGACAGCTGCACCGTCTCGGCGAGCTCGACGTAGCGGCTGTCGATCGCCCGCAGGCCGTTGTGCGTGTGCAGGTAGATGGGGATGAACACGCCGAGCGCGATGGTGATGACCTTCATCTCCTCGCCGATGCCGAACCACAGGATGAGCAGCGGCAGGAGCGCGAGGTTGGGGATCGCGCGCTTGACCTGGATCGGGCCGTCGAGCACCGCGTCGCCCACCCGGCTCAGCCCGGCGGCCAGCGCGAGCACGACGCCCGCGACGATGCCGGCCGCGAGCCCGAGCGCGGCGCGCGTCAGGGAGACGCCGAGGTGTGCCCCGAGCTTGCCGTTCGCGACGAGCTCCGCGCCCGTCGCCACGACCGTCCACGGCGCGGAGAGCACGCGCGGGTCGACGAGCCCCGTCGCGGACCCCACCGACCAGACGAGCGCGAGGAGCGTGACCCCGACGAGCGCCGCGAGCGGGACCGGCCGGCCGAGCCCGAGGCGCGTGCCGCGCGGTCGGACGTCCGCCGGGGTCGACGGCGCGGCGTCGGCCCGCGGGACGGCGACGTCGACCCGGTCGACGACCGCGGCGCTCACGGCGCGCCCCCGTCCCGCGCGGCTTCCGCCGCCTCGCCCGCCACCGGGCCGAAGCGCACGTCGAACAGGTCGGCCGCGTCGAGCGGCTGCTCGTCGAGCTCCGTCGCGAGCAGGTCGACCGTCGCCTGCGTGCGCTCGATGCCCACGGTGAGGTCGGACGGGACGTCCGGGACCGGCGCGTGGTCGACGAGGTACTGCGCGTCCTCCTCGCTCAGCCCCTGGTCCTCGATGTAGTACCCCTGCTTCCACTCCTCGGGGTGCTCCGCGACCCAGATCTTCGCCGCCGCCCACGCGGCGACGTACTCGCGCAGCGCCGCCGCCCTGGCCGGGTCGCGCACGACCTCGGTCGGGCCGTACAGGTGCGACGCGTCGTCGCGCAGGTGGTGCTCGACCGACGTCGCGCCGTCGGCCTCGTACGTCGAGAGGTACCGGAAGAGCTGCGTGCCTCCCAGCGGTGCGACGTCGACCTCGCCCGCCGCGAGGGCCGTCGAGTACACGTCGCCCGTGCTCGGGAGCTCGACGAGCTCGACGTCGTCCTGCGTGAGCCCGGCCTCCTGGAGGGCCTTGAGCACGATCGCGCCCTGCGCCTGTCCCGGGCTGAACGCGATGCGGTGGCCGCGGAAGTCCTCGAGCGAGTCGAGCTCGACCCCCGGCGCCCCTGCGAACTCGTAGACCGGCGCCTCCTCCCAGTTCTCGCGGTAGACGGACGCGTAGACCTGCACGTCCAGTCCCGTCCACGTCGCGTGGATCGGCGGGATCTCGGCGACGGCCCCGACGTCGAGCGACCCGGCACGGAACGCCTCCGTCGTCGCCGGGCCGCCCGAGACGTTGGCCCACTCGATGTCGAACGAGAAGTCGCTGTCCAGGTCGTCGCCCGCGAGCTCGAACGCCTTCTGCGTCGTCGGGTCGCCGACCCGCAGGACCGTGCCCTCCGGGACCTCGGTGGGCAGCTCGGCGTCCGGGGCGAGCGTGCCGCCGTCGGCCGGGTCGCCGCCCCCGGACGCCTCGGCGGTGCTGCACGCCCCGGCGGCCAGGAGCGCGACGAGACCGAGCGCGACGGCCGTCGCCCTCCGGCGACCGGGTGGTGCGGACGAGCGACGGAGCGGGGAAGCAGGCATGACGGGTCCTCTCAGGGAGAGCGCGCGAGAGCGCACGAGGGCGCACGGGTGCCGCGCGCGGGAGGTGGTGGGACGGCCCGACGGCGGCCCGGGGCGGCCGTCGGTCGGTGCGGCGAGGTGCTCAGCGGCACGCGGTCGGACGACACGCGGCCCGACGGCGCAGGCGCGCACGCAGGGCGCGACGACACGCGAGGCCGGGCACGTGCCCGGCGTCGGTGGCGGGGAGGGCGACGAGGCCCCCCGGTGTCGTCTGCATGCCGGCGACTGTGCCAGCGAGCGCACACCCCCGAAAGGGGCGTCGACCCCTGTCCCACGAGAAGGACGGACGTAACGCCGTGCAACGCCGCCCGACCGGCCGACCAGGTGGTCCGTGCCGGCCGAGCAGGCGGCGGTGGCGCGTCAGGCGCCCCGGACGCGCCACGACCGCCTGCTCGGCGGGCGCGGGGTGCCGGGACGACGACGGGCCCCGACCCTCCCGGAGGAGGATCGGGGCCCGTGTGTCAGGCGTTCAGGAGCGCGTCACTCCGCGCCGGCCTGCAGCTCGCCCGTCGGGGGCAGGTCGCGGACCGAGACGCCGGTGGGGGCGTCGAGCGCGGCGGCCGCGCCCACGCTCACCGGGCCGCGGTCGTGCTCGCCCTTCGAGACACCCCGGAAGGTGAACTCCCCGAGCAGGCCCTCGCCCTCGGCGTCGACCAGGACGATCTCGCCGGCCTTGAGCTCGCCGAACAGGATCTTCTCGGAGAGCACGTCCTCGATGTCGCGCTGGATCGCGCGGCGCAGCGGACGAGCACCCAGGACCGGGTCGTAGCCCTTCTCGGCGAGGAGCTGCTTCGCGGGCTGCGTGAGCTCGATGCCCATGTCCTTGTCCCGCAGGCGGGCGTCGAGACGGGCGATCATCAGGTCGACGATCTGGATGATCTCGTTCTGCGAGAGCTGCGGGAAGACCACCACGTCGTCGACGCGGTTGAGGAACTCAGGCCGGAAGTGCTGCTTGAGCTCGTCGTTGACCTTCGCCTTCATGCGCTCGTAGGACGTGACCAGGTCGCCGCCGGCGTTGAAGCCGGTCTGGACGCCCTTGGCGATGTCCCGCGTGCCGAGGTTGGTCGTCATGATGATGACGGTGTTCTTGAAGTCCACGACCCGGCCCTGCGAGTCGGTCAGACGACCGTCCTCGAGGATCTGCAGGAGCGAGTTGAAGATGTCCGCGTGGGCCTTCTCCACCTCGTCGAACAGGACGACCGAGAACGGCTTGCGCCGCACCTTCTCCGTGAGCTGACCACCCTCGTCGTACCCGACGTAGCCGGGGGGCGAGCCGAACAGCCGCGAGACGGTGTGCTTCTCGGAGAACTCCGACATGTCGAGCTGGATGAGCGCGTCCTCGTCCCCGAAGAGGAACTCGGCGAGCGCCTTGGCCAGCTCCGTCTTCCCGACGCCCGTGGGGCCGGCGAAGATGAACGACCCACCGGGGCGCTTCGGGTCCTTGAGGCCCGCACGCGTACGGCGGATGGCCTGCGACAGCGCCTTGATCGCGGCCTCCTGGCCGACGACGCGCTTGTGCAGCTCGTCCTCCATGTGGAGCAGGCGGCTGGACTCCTCCTCGGTGAGCTTGAAGACCGGGATGCCCGTGGCCATGGCCAGGACCTCGGCGATCAGCTCCTCGTCGACCTCCGCGACGGTGTCCAGGTCACCGGACTTCCACGCCTTCTCCTTGTCGGCGCGCTTCGCGGTGAGCTGCTTCTCCTTGTCGCGCAGGCCGGCGGCCTTCTCGAAGTCCTGCGCGTCGATCGCGGACTCCTTCTCGCGACGCGCCTCGGCGATCTCCTCGTCGAGCTCCTTGAGCTCCGGCGGGGCCGTCATGCGGCGGATGCGCAGGCGCGCGCCCGCCTCGTCGATGAGGTCGATCGCCTTGTCCGGGAGGAACCGGTCGTTGATGTACCGGTCCGCGAGCGTGGCCGCGGAGACGAGCGCGGAGTCCGTGATGGACACGCGGTGGTGCGCCTCGTAGCGGTCGCGCAGGCCCTTGAGAATCTCGATGGCGTGCGTGAGCGACGGCTCGGCGACCTGGATGGGCTGGAAGCGCCGCTCCAGGGCCGGGTCCTTCTCGACGTGCTTGCGGTACTCGTCGAGCGTCGTCGCGCCGATGGTCTGCAGCTCGCCGCGCGCGAGCATCGGCTTGAGGATGCTCGCGGCGTCGATCGCGCCCTCGGCGGCACCCGCCCCGACGAGGGTGTGGATCTCGTCGATGAAGAGGATGATGTCGCCGCGCGTGCGGATCTCCTTGAGCACCTTCTTGAGGCGCTCCTCGAAGTCACCGCGGTAGCGCGACCCGGCCACGAGCGCGCCGAGGTCGAGCGTGTAGAGCTGCTTGTCCTTCAGCGTCTCGGGGACGTCGCCACGGACGATGTCCTGGGCGAGACCCTCGACGACGGCCGTCTTGCCGACGCCGGGCTCGCCGATGAGGACGGGGTTGTTCTTGGTGCGGCGGCTCAGAACCTGCATGACGCGCTCGATCTCGAGGCTGCGCCCGATGACCGGGTCGAGCTTGCCCTCGCGCGCGGCCTGGGTGAGGTTGCGCCCGAACTGGTCGAGCACGGCCGAGCCCGACGGCTGGCCCTCGGTGGGGCCGCCGGCGGCGACCGGCTCCTTGCCCTGGTAGCCGGACAGGAGCTGGATGACCTGCTGGCGCACCTTGTTGAGGTCGGCGCCCATCTTCGTCAGGACCTGGGCGGCGACGCCCTCGCCCTCGCGGATGAGGCCGAGCAGGATGTGCTCGGTGCCGATGTAGTTGTGGCCGAGCTGGAGCGCCTCGCGCAGCGACAGCTCGAGCACCTTCTTGGCGCGCGGCGTGAACGGGATGTGCCCGCTCGGGGCCTGCTGGCCCTCGCCGATGATCTCGGTCACCTGGGTGCGGACGCCGTCGAGGGAGATCCCGAGGGACTCCAGCGCCTTGGCCGCGACACCCTCGCCCTCGTGGATGAGGCCGAGGAGGATGTGCTCGGTGCCGATGTAGTTGTGGTTGAGCATCCGCGCCTCTTCCTGGGCGAGGACGACGACCCGACGGGCTCGGTCTGTGAATCTCTCGAACATGTGCTGCTCCTCGTGAGCGGCGTACACCTGCCCGCCGGACGACGGGTACAAGCCTGACCGCATTGACTCTATGTGGTCCGAACGAGCCGCACCCCCTCCGTATGCCGTTGTTCGCCAGGGGCGTGAAAGAGGGGTCGGGCCGTGACCTGCCGCACGGTCCGGTGGCACGACGCAGGAGATCACCCGGTCCGACACGCGCCCGAGGCGTTGACCGCGGCCCGCGCCACGGGCAGGCTCGGGAGTGCGCCCCGCACGACGTCCAGAAGGGTGGCGAAGAGCGATGCACCAACCGGACCAGCCGCCGGAGGACACACCCGCACCGGACGCGGACGAGCGAGGAGCACGGCCCGCGGGCTCGGCCGCGTCGTGGGAGCAGGTGGTTGCCCGGTTCCACGGCGCCGTCGCGGAGGTCGACGACCCGCTCACCTGGGGCCTCGACCTCGACGAGGAGACGCTGACGGGCGCCGGTCACGGCGCGCACGACCCTGCCGAGGAGCGCTTCCTGCGCTCCTACGTGTCGTTCACGGGCGAGACGCTCGACGTCGAGACGCTGCGGGTGCGGGCCGCGCACGACGAGCAGGCCGAGGACATCGCCCGCACTGCGCTCAGCGGTGCGCTCGCCGCGCCGCTGCACTCGGACACCCCCGGCGACGACGACTTCCTCGACTCCTACCAGGAGTACCGCGCCGCGATGCGCGCGATCGTCGAGGAGGTGGACGTCGCGCCCGTCGTGCGCACCACGTTCCGGGTCGACGGCGAGACGCGCCCCTGCCTGTACGTCACCGTGCGGGAGCACGCCGCGGTGTACGTGCCGGTCGGGGACCGGGCGCTCGTCGTCTCGGGCCCGGCGGACCTGCTCGCCCGGGTCGACGTCGTCACCCGCCCCCTGCGCAACATCCTCCAGGACGAGCCCGACCCGCGGTTCTGACCGCCTCCCCGCGGCGCGCCGCGCGCCGCCCGTGTCGACGCGACGCGGGACTCTCGTCCACCACCTCGGGACGCCCGTCCCGGGCGCGGCGCGCCCGCGCGGCCTAGGGTCGAGACAGCACCGGCGCCCCCGACGGCGTCGGGACAGCACGCCGACGGCGCACGCGGTCGGCCGACCGGGCGGAGGTGGCGAGATGCGCGGCGTGATCGTCGGTGTCGACGGGTCGGAGGAGTCGGGCGGCGCGCTCGACTGGGCGCTGCGCGAGGCGGCGGACCGGGCGGTGCCCCTGACGGCCGTGCTCGCGTTCGAGTCGCGGCAGGGACCGGGCGACGGCCCCGGCACGGTGGCCGAGGAGAAGCGCGCGCTGGTCCAGGAGTGGCTCGACGCCGCGTACGCCCGCACGGGGATCGGCCCGGACGTGGTGACCGCGACGGCCGTCGCCGAGCGCGGCAGCCCCGCGGCCGTCCTGCTCGCCCTCGCCCAGCCGCGCGTCGCGCAGCCCGCCCAGGACGACGTGCGGCCCGACGCCGCCGACGGCGACGACGCCGACCTGCTCGTCCTCGGGCGCTGCGGCCGGGGCCGCCTCGGGCGCATGGTCCTCGGGTCGGTGCCGACCGCCGTCGTGCAGCACGCGACCGTCCCCGTGACCGTGGTGCGCGGGACGCCCGACGTGCGCCACGACCACGCGCGGCCCGTCGTCGTCGGTGTCGACGGGTCGGCGACGTCGGTCCAGGCGCTGCGGCACGGCGCCGACGTCGCGCGCCGTACGGGCGCGACGCTCGAGGCCCTGTTCTGCTGGCAGATCGTCTCGCTCGCACCCCTGCCCGACTCGTGGGGGTGGACGCCGCCCATCGACGACTACGAGAAGTTCGCCGCCCAGAAGCTCGACGCCGCGCTCGAGGCGGCGGGGGTCGACCTGCCCGACGACCGCCTCGTGCGCAGCGTGCAGCACGTGCACGCCGCGAAGGGGGTCATCGAGGCGTCGTCGCGCGCCGAGCGGCTCGTGCTCGGCAACCGCGGCGTCGGCGGGTTCGACCGGCTGCTCCTGGGCTCGGTGAGCCGGCACGCGGTCGAGTACGCGCACTGCCCGGTCACGGTCGTGCGACCCGCGGACGCGACGCACCCGTCGGGCGCGCACGACGCCTGAGGTCACTCGCGGCGCGCGGCCGACCCCCGGAACGCGAACACGAGGACGCGCACGGCGAGCACGGTCCCGACGAACCCGAGCGCAGCGCTGAGGACGGCGAACAGGCTCAGGCCCTCGACGAGCTCGGGGCCGGAGTCGGCGGAGACCAGCACGACCGCCGCGACGACGGCCGCGGCGGCGATGACCGTGGAGACGACCTGCTGCACGAGGCCGGTGAGGAACGCGCGGTCCTCGGGGTGCGCGAACGAGCGGACGGTGACGGTGAGCCGCCCGGCCTCGACGTCGCTCGTGATCTTCGCGAGCCGGCGCGGGAGCCGTTCGAGCTCCGGCGCGAGGCCGAGGAACAGGCTCGTCGCGCGCTCGCGCAGGCCCTCCGGTGTCACGACGCGCCGCACGAGCGGCTGCGCGGTCGCGCGGGCCGCGGCGACGAGGTCGAAACCGGGGTCGAGCAGGCGCAGCGTGCCCTCCAGCGACGTGAACGTCCGGAACGCGGCGGCGACCTGCGACGGGACGGCGAGGCCCGCGTCGGTGACGAGCCGGAAGAGCGCGGTGAACATCGCGCCGCTCGCGCCGGCGCCGCGGAACCGCACGATCACCTGCCCGACGGCGCGCTCCAGGCGGCGCACGTCGAGGTCGGCCGGGGCGTCGAGCAGCTCGAGGAGGGCGTCGGTCGCGGCGACGGCGTCGTCGGCGTCGACCGCGAGCAGCACCGCCGCGAGCGCGAGCCGGTCGGGCTCGCCGAGCCGGCCGACGGAGCCCATGTCGAGCAGGCCGAGACGGCCGTCGACGGTGACGAGCACGTTCCCGGGGTGGAGGTCGGCGTGGAAGGTGCCCGCGACCAGCACCTGCTCGAGCGTCGCCGTGAGGAGGCGCGAGGCGAGGTCGGCGCGCACGTCGTCGTCGAGGCCGGAGAGCACGTCCGCGGCGCGCCCGAGGGGAACGCCGTCGAGCCGCTCCATGACGAGCAGCGTCGTCCCGGAGAGCTCGGGGTAGACGTCGGGGACCCGGACGCGCGGGCCCGCGCCCGGGTCGGTGGCGTCGTCGTCGGGGCTCCCGTCCCCCGCCGCGCCCCGCGCGAGCGCCGCGCGCAGCGCGAGCGTGTTCTCCAGCTCGACCGTGTAGTCGAGCTCCTCGCGCAGCGACGCGGCGAAGCCGTCGGCGAGGTCGACGACGCCGAGCGAGCGGCCCCACGCCGTGTCGCGCTCGATGCGGCGCGCGAGCCGCCCGAGGATCGCGAGGTCCGTCTCGACCTGGGCGCGGGCGCCCGGGCGCTGCACCTTGACCACGACGTCGCGCCCGAGCAGGCGGGCCGCGTGGACCTGGCCCACGGACGCCGAGGCGAGCGGCTCCGGCGAGAAGTCGGCGAACGCCTGGTCGATCGGACGCCCGAGCGCGCCCGCGACGGCCGCCTCCACCTGCGACCACGGCGCGGGCGGGACCTCGCTCTGGAGCGTGGCGAGCGCGTCCGCGAACGCGGCGGGCAGCAGGTCCCGGCGCGTGGACAGCACCTGGCCGAACTTCACGAACGTCACGCCGGCGTCGCTCAGGGCGTCGCGCAGCGCGGCCGCCTGCCGCCGCTGGTCGGTGCGCGACAAGCGCGACCCGTCCGGCTGCCGCGCTCCGCGCGTGAGCGCCCCGCCGAGGCCGTGCCGGACGCCGATCCCCAGGATCTGGGCGTAGCGCCGCGTCTCGCGACGGCCCTGACGCAGCCCTCGGAACGCGCGCCACGGCCCCGGGACGGAGCCCGTCGGGACGAGGAGCTCGAGCACGAGCAGCACGCACAGCCCGAGCACGAACGCCCACGCGAACGCGAGCACGACGGCGACGAGCGCGACTCCCGGCGCGACCGTGAGCGTCCCGTCCGGGCGCGACCAGCCGGCGTCGAGCAGGCCGCCCGTGAGCACCCACGACGCGACCGACAGCATCGCGAGGGCCACGACCGCCGAGCGGATCCAGCCGACGGGCGCGCCCATGACGCGCCGCGCCGTCGCGGCGAGGAGCAGCAGCATCCCGACGGTGAAGACGAGGCCGAACAGACCGACGAGGAGACCGGAGACCACCTGCATGGCGGCCACTCTTCCGGACCGCACGGCAGACCACCAGCACGCGCCACCGGCGCGCGCCCCGCCCGCCCGAGCCGGTCGCGGCAACCAGCGCGACCCGGCCGCGGCACGGGCGGCAGCGACGTCGGCGGCGCGGCATGATGGAGCTCCCCGACAGGCCGGAGCCCCGATGACGAACGTCGACCTCCTCACGGACGCCCACCTCACGAACGCCCGCACCGCGCCCAACGGCCGCAGCGCGGAGGTCGTGCTGCACGACGGCCCGCTGCGCCAGACGATCCTCGCGCTGCGCGCGGGCGTCGAGCTCGGGGAGCACAACTCCCCGCCCGCGGCGTCGATCCAGGTGCTGCGCGGGCGGGTCCGGGTCACCGCGCTCGGCGAGGGCGACGTCGAGCTCGGCGAGGGCGAGCTGCGCGTGCTCACGCACGAGCGGCACGCGGTCAGCGCGGTCGAGGACGCGGCGTTCCTCCTGACGACCGTGACGAGCATCCCGGCCCCCTGAGCCCCGGTCTTCCGGTCCGAGCGCCCCGCGAGCACGCGATCAGCGACCGGATCCCGACGAGAACGGTCGCGGACCCCGTGCTCGGCGGGTGGGGGTGCTGGCCGCGGCGCAGCCGCGGCCGCGGCTGCGGCGTGCGTGAGGTGGTCCTGCGAGCCGAGCGTTCGGCTGCCAGGGTGGTGCGGATGAGAGCCTCGACGACGACGACCGTCCTTGCCGCGAGCGCCCTGGTCCTCGCGGCCTGCACCGCAGCCCCCGGCGACACCCCGGGCACCCCGGAGCCGTCGGCCCCGGAACCCTCGACCTCGACCCCGGCGCCCGGTGATCCCGCCCCGGCGCTCCCGACGGACGCGCCCGCCGACGTCCTGCTGCCCGCGGGCGCGTGGGGTGCGGAGGGCGGGCGTGCCGAGGCGGAGGGGGTCGCGGACTGGCACCTCCCGGAGGCGTGCGCCGACGGCGGCCCCGCGGACGCCACGGCGATGCGCACCGCGACCGAGGGGGACGGCGCGGCCGAGGGCGTCGTGGGGGTCCACCAGGTCGCCGTGTTCGCCGACGCCGACGCCGCCACCGCCGAGGCCGCGCGGCTCGCGGACCTGCTCGCCGCGTGCGCGGCGCAGGGCGGCGCGGAGGGCACGACGTACACGGTCGAGCCGGTCGGCGTCGGCGCCCAGGGCACCGGGCTCGCCACGGACTACTACGGGTCCGGCGAGAGCGGCGACCTGGACACGGCGCTCGGGACCTACCTGACGACCACGCGGCGTGGTGCCGCGGTCGCGCTCGTCGCGCTCGACGGCGGGGAGAGCACCGTCGGCGCGGCCCGCGAGACGGTCTCGGAGCAGGCCCGTGCCGCGTGGGAGCTGCTGTGCCGGTACGAGCAGGCGGGCTGCTGACGGACGGTTCCCCGACCGGGACCGTCCTGGGCCCCGGCCCTGGAGACGCGGCGCTCAGGCCCTCACGGCCCAGGCCGCGAGCGCGAGCGCCGTGACGTCCTCCGCGACGGCGCCCGGCCAGTCGGGCCGCTCGCCGACGGCGAGGCGTCGCCACGCCGCCCCGCCCCACGTCCCGACCGCCCCGCCCGCGGCCCCCGCGGCGGCGGCGAGGACGAGCCCGACGGGACCGGTCCGGTGCCGGGCGACGAGCACGCCGCCCACGGCGCCGCTCGCGACGCGCAGGACCGGGCCGGGCGGCGCGAGCCGGCTCGGTGTCTGCGGCAGCTTGTCGCCGACCAGCTCGCCGAGGACGCCCAGGAGCGCCGCGCCGCGCGCGAGCGGCCCGGGCGCGTGACCCGACCGGCCCGACCCGCCGGGGCGCACGAGGCCGGCCAGCACCGGCGCCGCGACCCCGAGGCTGCTGCGCGAGCCCGCGGCGACGCCGAGCGCGAGCGCCCGGGCGAGCACCGCCGTCGTGCCGCGCGGCGCGGCTGCGTCCTGGGACATGGGACCTCCTGCGGCGTGGTGGGGCCCGGTCGACCGGGCTCTCCCGAACGTAACCGCTCCCGGGGCGGCCCACCCGGCGACAGGGCGCCCCGCTAGCCTGGTCCCGTGCCCGGACCCACCCTGAGCGAGGTCGCTCGTGACGCCGGCGTCTCCCTCGCGACCGCGTCCCGCGCGATCAACGGGAGCGCGAACCGCACCGTGCGCCCGGACCTGCGGGAACGGGTCCTCGCGTCCGCGCGCCGGCTCGGGTACTCCCCCGACCCGAGCGCGCAGGCCATGGCCCGCGGCCGCACGACGAGCGTCGGGCTCGTCGTGCACGACATCGCGGACCCGTACTTCTCGTCGCTCGCGGCCGGGGTCGCGGAGGCCGCCGACCGCGACGGGCTCATCGTCACGCTGACGAGCACCCGGCACTCCCCCGAGCGCGAGCGCGCGTTCGTCGAGCTCATGGACCGCCAGCGGGCGCGGGCGGTGGTGCTGGGCGGCGGCCGGCTCGCCGACGACGCCGACGGCGCGCTGCGGCACGCGCTGGAGCGGTACCGCGCGTCGGGAGGCGGCGTGTCGCTCGTCGGGCAGCCGCTCGGCGACCTGCCCGCGGTGGAGATCGCGAACGCCGACGGCGCGGCGGACCTCGCGCGCGCCCTGCACGGGCTGGGCTACCGCGCGTTCGGCGTGCTGGCCGGGCCGTCGAGCCACCGCACCGCCGTGGACCGCGCGCAGGGCTTCACCGCCGCGCTCGCCGCGCTGGGGTCCCCCGTGCCGGCGGACGCCGTCGTCGAGTGCGCGTTCACGCGCGACGGCGGCCACGGCGGCATGCACGACCTGCTCGCCCAGGTGGGTGCCGCAGGGCCCGACGGCGCGCCCCGCGCCGTCTTCGCGGTGAACGACGTCATGGCCGTCGGGGCGATGGCGGCGGCGCGCGAGGCCGGGCTGCGCGTCCCGGAGGACGTCGCGGTGGCCGGCTTCGACGACATCGTGACGCTGCGCGACGTCACCCCCGGCCTGACGACGGTCCGCATCCCGCTGACCGAGGTCGGCGAGCAGGCGCTGCGCCTGGCTCTCGCCCCGGACGACGACGCCGAGCCCCGGCGCGTGGCCGTCCGGTGCGCGGTCGTGCTGCGGGAGTCCACCCCGGCGCTCTGACGCCACGCCCGCGCTGACGGCCCGCACCTGAACGGTTGACGGATCCGTGCCTGCGCGGCATGATCGGGAGGAGGAGATACCCCCTAGGGGTATCAGCGGCCGAGAGGAGACACGGTGGACCACCGCACGGAGCACGGCCCCGGGCGCCGGACCGGCGCGGACGGCGAGCAGGGGCACCACGAGGCGCACGAGCAGCACGGGCACCACGGAGCGGCACCGAGCGCCGCCGTCGACCACGCGACGCACGACCACGCGACGCACGACCACCCCGGGCACGAGGCGTCCGTCCACGGCGACCGCGCCCCGACCGGTCACGGCGGGCACGACATGACCGGTCACGGCGGGCCCGACATGGCCGCGCACGGCGGGCACGGCGGGCACGACATGTCCGGGCACGGCGGGCACGGCGACCACGTCGGGCAGTTCCGCCGCCTGTTCTGGATCATGCTCGTCCTCGCGGTCCCCACGGTCGCGCTGAACGCCATGTTCGCGATGCTCCTGGGCTACGACCTGCCCGACGCCGCCTGGGTCCCCTGGGTGTCCCCCGTCCTCGGCACGGTGATCTACGCCTGGGGCGGGCGCCCGTTCCTCACCGGTGCGGTGAGCGAGCTGCGGAGCCGCAAGCCCGGGATGATGACGCTCATCTCGCTCGCCATCACGGTGGCGTTCGTGTCCTCGCTGGGGGCGAGCCTGGGCCTGCTCGCGCACGAGCTCGACGTCTGGTGGGAGCTCGCGCTCCTCGTCGTCATCATGCTGCTCGGCCACTGGCTCGAGATGCGCTCGCTCGCGCAGACCGCGTCCGCGCTCGACTCGCTCGCCGCGCTCCTCCCGGACGAGGCGGAGCGGGTCGCCGAGGACGGGACGGTGACGACGGTCGCGCCGACGGACCTGCGGGTGGGCGACCTGGTCGTCGTCCGGCCGGGCGGGCGCGTGCCCGCGGACGGCGAGGTCGCGTCGGGCTCCGCGGACGTCGACGAGTCGATGATCACCGGCGAGTCGCGCCCCGTGCGCCGCACCGTCGGGGACGCCGTGGTCGCCGGGACCGTCGCGACGGACGACGCGCTGCGCGTGCGGATCACGGCCGTCGGCGACGACACCGCGCTCGCAGGCATCCAGCGGCTCGTCGCGGACGCGCAGGCGTCGTCGACGAAGACGCAGCGGCTCGCGGACCGCGCCGCCGGGTGGCTGTTCTGGTACGCGCTCGGCGCAGCCGCCCTGACGATCGGCCTGTGGCTCGTCTTCGGCACGCCCGAGCAGGCGCTGATCCGGGCGATCACCGTCCTCGTCATCGCCTGCCCCCACGCGCTGGGCCTCGCGATCCCGCTCGTCGTCTCGCTGTCGACGGAGCGCGCCGCGAAGGCCGGCGTCCTCGTCAAGGACCGCCTGGCGCTCGAGCGCATGCGCACCGTGGACACCGTCCTGTTCGACAAGACGGGGACGCTGACCGCGGGGGAGCCCGTCGTCGTGCACGTCGCGACCGCGGGCGGCACGTCCGAGGCCGCGCTCCTCGCGCTCGCCGCGGCGGCCGAGGCGGACAGCCAGCACCCGCTCGCCCGGGCGATCGTGCGGGCGGCCGAGGAGCGGGGTGACGACGTCCCCCGCGCCACCGACTTCCGGTCGCTCACGGCCGTCGGCGTCGAGGCGACCGTCCCGACCCCCGACGGCGCCCGCCGCGTCGCGGTCGGCGGTCCCGCGCTCCTGCGCGAGCGCGGTCTCGACCCCCTGCCCGACGCCGCGACGTGGGCCGAGGACGGGTCGACCGTCCTGCACGTGGTCGTCGCGGGCGACGCCGGCACCGCGTCCGACTCGCGGTCCGGCGAGGTCGTGGGCGCGTTCGCCCTGGCGGACGCGATCCGTCCCGAGTCGCGCGAGGCCGTCGACGCGCTGCACCGGCGCGGCATCCGGGTCGTCATGATCACCGGCGACGCCGAGCCCGTCGCCCGAGCGGTCGGGCGCGAGCTCGGCATCGACCAGGTGTTCGCGGGCGTGCGCCCCGAGGACAAGGACGCGAAGGTCGCGGAGCTGCAGCACGATGGGCGCGTCGTCGCGATGGTCGGCGACGGCGTCAACGACGCCCCGGCGCTCGCCCAGGCGGACGTCGGCATCGCGATCGGCGCGGGCACCGACGTCGCGATCGCCTCGGCCGGGGTGATCCTCGCGAGCTCCGACCCGCGCGCGGTGCTGTCGATCATCGAGCTGTCGCACGCGTCGTACCGCAAGATGCAGCAGAACCTGTGGTGGGCCGCGGGCTACAACATCGCGGCCGTACCGCTCGCCGCGGGCGTGCTCGCGCCCGTCGGGTTCGTCATGCCGATGGCGGTGGGCGCGATCCTCATGTCCGCGTCGACGGTGATCGTCGCGCTCAACGCGCAGCTGCTGCGTCGCACGGACCTCGACCCGGCGCGGCTCGCGGCGCGCTGACCCGGGCCGCGGTGACCCGGGCCGCGAGGCCCGCCCCGACCACGAGGTTGCCGTCGCTCTCCCGCGGAGGACGACGGCAACCTCGTGGTCGGCCACGCGGAGGGTCGTGCTCGACCGCGAGGAACGTCGTGCGCGCTGCAAGACTGGGACGGTGACCACGCCGACCCCCGACGACCGGCCCGTCGCCGGCGTCCTGCTCACGCCCGGAGCCGGCGCGAGCCGCGAGCACCGCGCGCTCGTCGCGATCGACGAGGCGCTGGGCGCCCTCGACCCGCCCGTCCCCGTGCGCCGCGTCGACTTCCCCTACCGGATCGCCGGCAAGCGGATGCCCGACCGTCCGCCCGTCGCGGTCGCGCACGTCCGCGCCGAGGCGGAGGCGTTCGCCGCCGAGCTCGGCACCACGACGGACCGCCTCGTGCTCGGCGGCCGCTCGTACGGCGGCCGCATGTGCTCGATGGCCGTCGCCGAAGGGCTCCCCGCTGCCGGGCTGGCCCTCGTCAGCTACCCGCTGCACCCGCCGGGCAAGCCCGAGCGGCTGCGGACGGAGCACTTCCCCGACCTCCACGTGCCGGTCCTCCTCGTGTCCGGGCGCACCGACCCGTTCGCGACGCCGGACGAGCTCGCCGAGCACACCGCCGCGATCCCCGGTCCCGTCACGCGCGTCGAGCTGCCCGGGGCCCACGACCTCAAGGGCCAGGACGCGGCCGTGTGCGAGGCCGTCGTCCGGTGGCTCGCGACGCTCGGAGCCTGACGCGCCTCAGGCGCCACCACGGCGTTCCGACCGGCCCGCACGACTGCGTACGATGTGCCGCGGACCACACCCGAACGACCCGGAGGTGTTGATGCGCGCCGCTGGCCGCCTGCTCGCCCTCGCACCCCTGGCGGTGCTCGTGGTGGCCGTCACCGCCGCACCCGCGACCGCCGTCGGCCGGGACGGCGAGAGCGGGCTCGAGGTGAGCGTCGACGGCGTCTCGTTCGACCCGGAGCGGCTCTGGTCCGAGTGGGGCGCCGTCTCCTACGCCGTGAGCGCGCCGGACGGGAGCCGCGAGCGGTACTACTCCGACTCCTACGGCCCGCGCGACTCCGCGGACGGGTTCCTCGCCTTCTCGGTGCCGACGCGCACGTTCCCCGACGGCTACTGCGTCACGTGGGCCCAGGTGTCCGGGCTGCGGGCGCAGCACGCGCGCTGGAACGGGGACGACCCCGTCTGCACGACGGCGCAGGTCGCGCCCTCCCCCACGACGCCGCCCCCGGCCCCGGCCACCGACGCACCGGTCGCCTCGCCCCCGGCCGAGGAGCCGCCCGCCGCGGCGACCGTGGAGGCGCCCGTCGAGACACCGGACGCGCCGGAGCCCGACGTCACGGAAGAGCCGACCGAGGAGCCGACGGAGGATCCGACGACGGCCGCTCCCGTCGAGCCGACGCCGACCGTCGCGCCCACGACCGCGGGCCCCGACCCGGTGCGCGTCCCGCTCGCCTCCGTCGACCGGACGGCGCCGCCCCCGCCCGCGGGCGAGGCCTTCCCGACCTTCGCCGCGGTGGGTGTCGGCGGGCTCGTCGCCGCCGCGGCCGGCGGTGTGATCCTGCTCGTGCGCCGCGTCGGCTGAGGCCTCGACGAGGCTCTGCGGCGGGCCGGGGGTCCACGGCGACACCGTGCTCCGGGAGCAGAAAAGGCCGGGTCCGAAGACCCGGCCTTTTCTGCCGTGATGGAGCCGCCTAAGGGAATCGAACCCTTGACCTATTCATTACGAGTGAATCGCTCTGCCGACTGAGCTAAGGCGGCGTGCTACGTCCCGGTCCGCTCGGCGAACCGGTGGCAACGAGCGCCTACTGTACCCAACGACCGGGCCAGATTCCAAAGCGGCCCCGAGGGCCGCCGTCGGGCGCCCTCCGCGTCAGCAGCGGAGCCCGTCCTCGGGGACGGTCCCGTCCACGAGGTACGCGTCGACGGCGTCGCTCAGGCAGTCGTTCGCGCGGCCGTAGGCGGTGTGCCCCTCGCCCTCCCAGGTGACCAGGACGGCAGAGTCGAGAGTCTCGGCGAGGCCCTCGGCCCACACGTACGGGGTGGCCGGGTCGTTGGTCGTCCCGATGACGAGGATCGGTGCGGCGCCCTTCGCGGCGAGGTCGAACTCCTGGTCGACGACGGGGTACGCCCAGCCGTCGCACGTGAGCCCGCCGAACGCGAAGAAGTAGCCCATCGTGGGGGCCTCCTCCTCGAGCCGCTCGAGCTGGGCCTGCATCGCGGCCGGGTCGTCGTCCTGACGGCCGTCGAGGCAGTTGACCGCCCGGAACGCCTCGGACGAGTTCGACGCGTACGTGCCGTCGGCGTTCCGGTCGTTGTAGAAGTCGGCGAGGTAGAGCAGGCCGTTGCCGGTGCCCTCCTCGATCGCCTCGGTGAGCGCCTGCGTGAGCACGGGCCAGCTCTGGTCGTTGTACAGCGTGACGGCGACGCCGTAGAAGCCGAGCGTCTGCGTCACGCGTCGGCCCGAGTCCGTGGGGAGCGGGTTCGCCTTCGCGGCGTCGAGGAGCGAGCGGATCTGGCGCATCCCCGCGTCCGTGTCGCCCTTCAGGGGGCACCCGGCACCGGCCTGGCAGTCCTCGACGTACGCGCGCAGGGCGTTCTCGAAACCGACGGCCTGCTGCTCGGAGATCTCGTCCGGGTCGAGCGAGGTGTCGATCGCGCCGTCGAGCACCATGCGGCCGACCTTGTCCGGGAACAGCCCCGCGTACGTGGCTCCGAGCTGCGTGCCGTACGAGTAGCCGAGGTACGCGAGCTTCTCGTCGCCGAGGACGGCGCGCAGCATGTCCATGTCGCGCGCGGCGCTCTGGGTGTCCACCTGGCCGAGCAGCTCGCCCGTGTTCTCGGCGCACGCGTCGGCCCAGGCGCGGCGGTCCTCCGCGAGCGCCTCGAGCCCCGCCTCGTCCGTGTCGAAGTCGCGCGACAGGGACTCGTCCTTCGCGGCGTCGTCGAGGCACACCACGGGCGACGACTGGCCGACCCCGCGGGGATCGAAGCCCACGAGGTCGTAGGCCGCGGTGACGCTCTCGCCGACGGTCGGCGCGAGGGACGCGATGAAGTCGACCCCTGACGCGCCGGGGCCGCCGGGGTTGGTGAGGAGCGAGCCGATGCGCTCGCCGGTCGCGGGCTGGCGCTTGACCGCGAGCTCGATCTCGCCCGCCGCCGGGTCCTGCCACGAGAGGGGGGCGCGCGCCGTCGAGCACTCCCAGCCGGCCCCGCACCCCTCCCACGCGAGGGTCTGCCCGTAGAACTCCTCGAAGCCCTCCGGTCCCGTCTCGCCCGTGCCGGTCGACGACGACGTCGCGACGTCCTCGACGGGTGTCTGCTGCTTCGGGGGTGCCGAGCACGCGCCCGCGACGAGAGCCAGCACGAGGGTCGCGGCGCAGGCCAGGGCGCGGCGAGCGGGGCGGGAGGAGGGGGACGTCGTCACCCGGACACGGTAGCCGCTCGCCCGTCGCGCGGGAGACGGCCCACCGGCGGCGGCCCGTCCTTTCACGCGCTCTTCACCGCGAGGGTCGTCAGCCCGCGGTCCAGGCGAACTCGCCGGCCGATCCCTCGGCCGGCGGCGGCACGACGACGGTCCCGTGGTCCCCGAGCACGACGCTCACGTCGGCGCTCGCGTCCACGTCGTCGGGCACCGCGACGACGGACGTCGCGGGCACGTAGTCCATGGTGCACGCGGTGTCGGCGGGGATGTCGACGAACGACACGACGACGTCGCTCCCCTCGACCGCGGCGTCGTCCTCGGCGAGCACCGGGCACGTGCTGGACCCGAAGGTCACGACGAGCAGGAGGCCCGGCTCGGCGCTCCACGCGGCACCGGTGCCGCCCTCGGTCGGCGCGTCCGCGCCGGGCGGCAGGCCCTTGCCGTGCGCGCCCGCGACGACGTCCATCGTCGCGGCGTCAGGCAGGCCCTGCTGCTCGTCGGTGGCGTCGTCGGTCGGCTCCGTGGAGGGCTCGCCGTCCGGCTCGGTGGTCTCCTCGGCGGCGCTCGTGGAGTCGCCGCCCCCGTCGGTGTCGGACGCGCACGCTCCGAGCAGGGCGACCGCGGCCGTGAGGGCGAGCGCCGCGGTGACGCGGGCGGTCCGGGTGGCGGGACGACGGGCGGGGACCATGAGGACTCCTCGGTCGGCGACGGGTGCGCGACCATCGTGGTCCGCGCGGGGCCCTCGCGCGCGCCGAACCGCCGACGCGCCGCGGGATCGTGACCCGACGGTGACCCGGGGTGGGAGCATCCCCGCATGGACGCACCGCACCCGACCCGCGGCACCGAGCGGCCCCCGCTGCCCTGGGGCCTGCGCACCGACCTCCTGCGGCACGGCGACGGCGGCGACTCGAGCCGGGTCGGCTACGTCGAGCTGTTCTTCGACCTCGTGTTCGTCTTCGCGGTCACCCAGCTCTCCCACGGGCTCATCGCCCACCCCGGCGTCGAGGCGCTCGGCCACACGCTCCTGCTCGGCGTCGCCGTGTGGTGGGTGTGGGTCGACACGATGTGGGTGACGAACTGGCTCGACCCCGAGCGCCTGCCCGTGCGCGCGCTGCTCGTGGTGCTCATGCTGCTGGGCCTCGTCCTCGCGAGCGCGATCCCGGAGGCGTTCGGCGACAAGGGCCTGCTGTTCGCCGTCATGCTCGTCGCGATGCAGGTGGGGCGCAGCCTCTTCACGATGGTCGCGATGGGCCGCGTGTGGCCCGAGAACGCGGTGAACTTCGTCCGCATCACGACGTGGCTCGCGGCGTCGGGCGCGCTGTGGGTCGCGGGCGGCCTCGTCGAGGAGCACCGGCTGCTGCTGTGGGTGGCCGCGGCCGCGATCGACGTCGCCGGGCCGCGCGCCATGTTCTGGCTCCCCGGGATCGGGGCGTCGCGCGCGAGCACGTGGGTGGTCCGCGGCGAGCACATGGCCGAGCGCGTCAGCCTGTTCGTCATCATCTGCCTGGGCGAGTCGATCATCGTCACCGGCGCCGCGTTCGCCGAGCTCCCCCTCGACCTCACGACCGTCTCCGCGTTCTGCTCCGCCTTCGCGAGCACCGTGCTGATGTGGCTGCTGTTCTTCGACCGGTCCGAGCGACGCGCCACCGAGTACTTCACGTCGCGCACCGAGCGCGGGATGGTCGCCCAGACGGCGTACACGTACGTCCCGTTCGTCATCGTCGCCGGGATCGTGCTCACCGCCGTCGCCGACGAGCTCGTGCTGCTGCACCCGCTCGGGCACGACGGCGGCCACGCCGACGCGTGGACCGCGGGGCTCGTGTGCGGGGCGGCGGCGACGTACCTCGTGGGGAACGCGCTGTTCCGGCGTGCGACGGGCGGGCGCTGGTCGCTCCCGCACGTGCTGGGCGCGGTCGCGGTCGGCGTCCTCTTCGTCGGCCACGCGTGGCTCTCGCCGCTCGCCCTCAACTGGACGACGGACGGCGTCCTGCTCGCGGTCATCGTGGGCGACGTGGTGCGCGCGCGGCGGGCCCCGGGCGAACGGTCGGACGCCCCGTCGGTCGAGCCGTCGGGTGCGCCGTCGGACGGGCCGGGCGCGCCGTCGGGGCCGCCGGCCGGGACGCCGTGAGGCGGGGACCGCGCGTCTCGCCGGGCGCGATCGTCGCGACGTCGCTACGTTCGCCCTGATGGCGCGGGGCAGCAGGCCGTCGCGTCGCGGTACCCGTCGAGAAAGGGCGTGACCGTGGACTTCTGGGACTTCTTCTGGCTCCTCGTGTGGAGCTTCTTCTTCATCGCGTACCTCATCGTGCTCTTCCAGATCATCGCGGACCTGTTCCGTGACCGGGAGCTGTCGGGGTGGTGGAAGGCGGTCTGGATCATCTTCCTCATCTTCCTGCCCGTGCTGACGTCGCTCGTCTACCTCATCGCGCGCGGGCGCGGCATGGCGGAGCGGCAGGCCGCGGCCGTCGTCCAGGCGAAGCACGACACGGACGCCTACATCCGCCAGGTCGCGACGACGTCGCCGGCCGAGCAGATCTCGCACGCCAAGGCGCTCCTCGACTCGGGTGCCATCACGCCCGAGGAGTTCGCGCAGCTCAAGGCCAAGGCGCTCGCCTGAGCGTCGGCCCGCCCCATCGGGCCGGGCGCACCCGCGTGCGGGTGGGCCCGGCCCGTCCCACGATCGAGACATGACCCGCTTCGGCTACACCCTCATGACCGAGCAGTCCGGCCCTCGCGCGCTCGTGGAGCACGCGGTCGACGCGGAGCGCGTCGGCTTCGACTTCGAGGTGATGAGCGACCACTACTTCCCCTGGCTCGACGCCCAGGGCCACGCCCCGTACGCGTGGTCCGTGCTCGGGGCGGTCGCCCAGGCGACCGAGCGCGTCGGCCTCATGACGTACGTGACGTGCCCCCTCCTGCGCTACCACCCCGCGGTCGTGGCGCAGAAGGCCGCGACCGTGGCGCTCCTGTCCGACGACCGCTTCACCCTCGGGCTCGGCGCCGGGGAGAACCTCAACGAGCACGTGGCGGGCGAGCGCTGGCCCGCCGCCGGCGAGCGGCACGACATGCTCGAGGAGGCGGTCGAGATCATCCGCTCGCTGCTCGACGGCGAGCGCCTCACGTTCGAGGGCGTCCACTACCGCGTCGACTCGGCCAAGCTCTGGGACCTGCCCGACGAGACCGTCGAGATCGGGGTGGCCGTCTCCGGCCCGCAGTCGATCGAGCGGTTCGCCCCGCTGGCCGACCACCTCGTCACGACCGAGCCCGAGGCCGGCGTCGTGCAGCGGTGGTCCTCCGTCCGCGAGCACGCCGAGCTCGCGCCGTCGCGCGTCGTGGGGCAGATGCCGATCTGCTGGGACCCGGACGAGGAGACGGCCGTGGCGCGCGCGCACGAGCAGTTCCGGTGGTTCGGGGGCGGCTGGCGCGTCAACGCGGACCTGCCCACGACCGAGGCGTTCGAGGCGGCGACGGCGTTCGTGCGGCCCGAGGACGTGGCCGGGTCCATCCCGTGCGGCCCGGACCTGGACGCGGTCGTCGAGGCGGCGTCCGCGTGGTGGGAGGCCGGGTTCACCGACCTCGCGCTCGTCCAGGTGGGCGAGGTCGGGCAGCGCGAGTTCCTCGAGACCGCGGCGGGACCGCTCCTGGAGAAGCTCCGCGCGGCGGCGCCGTCGAGCTGACGGCCGTCAGCCCTGGGGCCGCAGCGCGACGACCATCGCCTCCACGGCGAGCAGCGGCGCGACGTTGCCCTCGAGGCGCTCGCGCGCGACACCGATGGCGTCCATGCGCCGCACCGTCTGCTCGGGCGTCGAGTCCTCCGCGAGCGCGCGCACCGTCTCGGCGAGCTCGCTGTTGACGAGCTCGACCTGCGCCCCGAGCTGCACCACGAGCACGTCGCGGTACAGGGAGAGCAGGTCGACCATCGCGCGGTCGAGCACGTCGCGCTGATGGCGCGTCGCGCGCCGCTTCTGGTCGGCCTCGAGGTCGCGGAGCTGGGAGCGCAGCCGCGGCGGGAGCGTCTCGCCGTCCGCGACACCGAGGGCACGCAGGAGCTCGGCCTTCTCCGCGGCGTCGCGCTCCTCCGTCGCGGCCTTCGCCTCGGCCTGCGCGAGGTCCACGAGCTCCCCCGCCGCGAGCACGGCGTCGCCCACCCCGCGAACCCGCCGCGCGAGCGAGAGCACCGACGTGCGGCGCTCGCGCGCGCCCGCGTCCCGCGCGAGGCGCCGGGCGAGGCCGATGTGGCTCTGGGCCGCGCGCGCCGCGACGAGGGCGACGTGCTCGTCGACGCCGTCGCGCTGCACGAGCAGTCCTGCGACGGCCTCGACCGGCGGCACCCGCAGCACGACCCCGCGGCAGCGCGACCGGATCGTCACGAGCACGTCCTGCGGGCTGGGCGCGCAGAGGATCCACACGGTGTGCGGGGCGGGCTCCTCGATCGCCTTGAGGAGGACGTTCGTGGTGCGCTCCGCCATGCGGTCGGCGTCCTCGACGACGATGACCCGGCGCCGACCCTGCGACGGGCTGCGGCTCGCGACCGTCACCAGGTCGCGCACGTCGTCGATCTTGATGGTCACGAGCTCGGTCGCGACGAGCGTGACGTCCGGGTGCGTCCCGGCGAGCGTCGTGCGGCACGCCTGGCAGCGCCCGCAGCCGCCCTGCTCGCACTGGAGCGCCGCCGCGAACGCGCGCGCGGCGTTCGAGCGGCCGGACCCGGGCGGGCCGGTGAGCAGCCACGCGTGGGTCATCGCGGCGGGGTCGGTCGCCGCGGCACGGAGCGTCGCGACGGCCTGCTCCTGCCCGACGACGTCGTCCCAGACGCTCATGCGCGCGCGTCCCCGGTCGGCCGCGCCGGGGCGCCCGGCAGCAGGTCCGTGCCCGGCGCGTAGCCGATCGCGCTGTCCGTGTCGTCGAAGCCGTCGTCGGGCAGCGCGGCGACCGTGTCCTCGGCCTCCTCGACGACGGGCGTGAGCTCGAGCCGCGCAGCGACGTCGACCCGGATCTGCGCCTGGAGGTCGTCGACCGACCCCGCGGCGTCGAGGACGACCCAGCGGTCCGGGTCGGACGCCGCGCGCGTGAGGAACGCCTCGCGCGTGCGGCGGTGGAACTCGGCGCCCGCGCGCTCGAGGCGGTCGTGCTGGCGGCGGATGCGCCCGGCCGCGACCGCCGGGTCGAGGTCGAGCAGGATCGTCACGTCCGGGAGGAGGTCCTGGACGGCCCAGCGCGAGATGAGCTCGACCTCGTCCGCGCCGAGCTCGCGCCCGCCCGCCTGGTAGGCGACCGACGAGTCGAGGTAGCGGTCCGTGACGACGATCGCCCCGCGCTCGAGCGCGGGGCGCACGAGGCTCGCGACGTGGTGCGCGCGGTCCGCGGCGTAGATGAGCGCCTCCGTGCGGGGGTCCATGTCCTGCCCGTGGAGCACCGCGGCGCGCAGCTCCTTGCCGAGCTCGGTGCCGCCCGGCTCGCGCGTCAGCACGACCTCGCGCCCCGTGAGCTCGCCGAGCCACTGCCCGAGCAGGCGCGCCTGCGTCGACTTGCCGACGCCGTCGCCGCCCTCGAAGGAGATGAAGTACCCGGGTGCGCTCACGGCGACCACCCTAGTCGCGACGTCGGACACGGGCCGGTCCCCCGGGGCGCCGGACGCGCGGGATAGCCTCGGGCCATGCCCGATCCCGTGACCGCCCCCGTGACGGACCCCGCGCCCGCTCCCCTGCCCGCCCCCGGCGTCGCGTTCGCCGGCCGGACGTTCGACGCCGTGCTGTTCGACATGGACGGCACGCTCATCGACTCGGTCCCGGCGGTGGACCGGAACTGGCGTCGCTGGGCCGCGGAGCACGGCCTGCCCGACGCCGAGGAGTTCCAGATCCAGCACGGCACCCCGGCGCGCACGCTCATCGCGACCCTCCTGCCGGCCGACCAGGTGGAGCCCGCGTACGAACGCATCCACGAGCTGGAGCTCGAGGACAACGAGGGCGTGACGATCCTCCCCGGGACGCGCGACGCGCTCGCCGTCCTGCCCCCGGAGCGGCAGGCGATCGTCACGTCGTGCACGCGCCCCCTCGCGGCGGCGCGCATGGCCGCGTCGGGCCTCGTCGCGCCGTCGGTGGTCGTCACCGCGGACGACGTCGCCCGCGGCAAGCCCGACCCGGACCCGTTCCTCCTCGGAGCCGAGCGCCTGGGCGTCGACCCGACGCGCTGCCTCGTCGTCGAGGACGCCCCGGCCGGGGTCGCGTCGGCCCGCGCGGCGGGCTGCGCCGTGCTCGTCGTCACGGGCACGCACACGGCCGACGAGCTCGCGTCCGCGTCCCCCGCACCCGACGCGCTGGCGGCGGGTCTGGCGGCGGTGCGCTTCACGGTCGACCCGGACGGAGTCCGCGTCACGGACGCCTGACCCCGCCGACCATGCGGTCGTCTCCCGTCCTCGTCCCCTGACGGGCCAGAACCGCATGCTCGGCGGGATGCCGTCGGTCAGTAGACCCCGGCGCGTCGGGCGGCCGCTACCACCTTCGACGCGGCGGCGTGGACCTCCGCGAGCTCGTCGAGGGTGAGGCCCGTGGCGGCGACGATGGCGGGCGGGATGCGCTCCGCGTCGCGACGCCGCGCGCGCCCCTCGGGCGTGAGCGTCACGCGGACCTGGCGGCCGTCGTCGGGCGAGCGGGAGCGTCGCACGTACCCCAGGCTCTCCAGCCGCTTGAGGAGCGGCGACAGCGTCCCCGCGTCGAGGTGCAGCCGGGCCGCGAGGTCGCCGACGGTCGACGTCGTCCCCGCCGCGTCGTCCTGCCACAGCGCGAGCAGCACGAGGTACTGCGGGTGGGTGATGCCCAGGGGCTCGAGCAGCGGCCGGTACAGGGCGACCATGCCGCGGGCCCCCGCCGAGAGCGCGAAGCAGACCTGCGCCTCGAGCGCGAGCGGGTCCGCGAACAGCGTCGCCGCGCCCGGTGCGGACGCCCCGCCGTTCTCCTCGCTCGCCATGGCGCCATGCTACCGAGGATCGCGCTATTGTTGGTACACCAATCATTGGTGCACCAACCATCAGCCGACGAGCACCAGCCACCGGCCCCCGGGGCCGGCGACGCGACACCAGCGGAGGACACCGTGGCGCGCAAGAACGACAAGCGCACGCTCGGCATGCGCATCACCGAGGGCTTCCTGCCGATCTTCGGCCCGGCACAGCTGGGGCGACAGGAGGCCGACGGCCGCGGCGTGTCCGACGCCGAGCGCGAGCGCGACCAGGAGCTGCGCACCCGCTTCGAGCGGGTCACCGGCCCCGACGGCCGCAGCTACGTCGTCGAGCACACCGACTGACGCGGCTCCCGCCTGCCGCGAGATCGACCCGCGCGTCGCCAGATCGACCCGCCGCAGGTCGATCTCGACCGCGCGGGTCGATCTCGCGTCCGAGCATCACTCCCCGGGGTAGACGACCCCGACCTGGCGGCGCACCTCGTCGAGCGTGCGCATGACCTCGAGCGTCGAGTCCCACGACATGCGCGGGCTCTGCGTCTCGCCCGCGGCGACGCGGCGCGCGACCTCGGCGGCCTGGTACTGCTTGCCCTCGCCGGAGAAGCCGTCGTAGTACCAGGACGCGCCGTCGTGCCGGACGACCCGGAACGACGTCGGCGCGTAGAATGTGCCCTCGACCTCGATGCGGCCCGCCGTGCCCGAGATCACCGCCGTGTTCGCGGTGCGCGACCACAGCGTGGTCGAGAGCGTCGCCTGCGTGTCGCCGTAGCCGAGCACGATGCTCACCTGCCCGTCCACGCCCGTCTCCGTGAGCGCCCCGACGGCCGTCACCGACGACGGCGCGCCCAGGAGGTCGTGCGCGAACGACACCGGGTACACGCCGAGGTCGAGGAGCGCTCCGCCCGCGAGCTCCGGCGCGTAGAGCCGGTGCTCGGGGTCGAACGGGAACCACTGGCCGTGGTCCGCGCTGAGGTTCACGACGTCACCGATCTCGCCGCGCGCGATCACCCCGCGCAGCGCGGCGACGTGCGGCAGGAAGCGCGTCCACATGGCCTCCATGACGAACACGCCCGCCTCGCGCGCGGCGTCGAGCACCTCGACCGCCTCGGCCTCGTTGCGCGTGAACGCCTTCTCGACGAGGACGTGCTTGCCCGCGCGGATCGCGAGCAGGGCGTGCTCGTGGTGGTGCGAGTGCGGCGTCGCGACGTACACGACGTCCACCTGCGGGTCCTCGACGAGCTCGTCGTAGCCGTGGTGCGTCGTGGGCACGCCGTGCGCCGTCGCGAAGCGCTCGGCGCGCACGCGGTCGCGCGACCCGACCGACGCGACGCGACCCTGCGTGTGGAGGCGCACCGCCTCCGCGAACGACGAGGCGATGCCGCCCGCACCGAGGATGCCCCAGCGGATCGGGGGTGCGCTGCGCGGGTCGGGGACCGTGCCCGTCACCTCCGCGGACAGGTCGGGGAACGGGTGGACGCCGGAGGCGGCCGGGGACTCGTCCGGGTGCGCGGCGGGCGGCGGGGCGACGGTGCTCATGAGGCCCACGCTATCGCCCCGCGGCCGCCCCACCCGCGCTCGTCCACAGCCCGCACGACGGACCCCGCCACCGCTCGCACGCGCGTCTCCCCCGCACCTCCCGCCGGACCTCCCCCGTGCGGGTGGTGCGCGCGGCGGTGCGGCACGTCACGATGGGGGCATGACGCCGCCCGCGCACCGGACCGAGACCGCCGACGCCGACGCGCGGGCGCCCGAGGCGCGGGCGAGCGCGCGCGACCTCGTCAAGGTCTACGGCTCCGGCCCGACGGCCGTGCGGGCGCTCGACGGCGTCGACGTCGACTTCGCACGCGGCCGCCTCACCGCGATCATGGGGCCGTCCGGCTCCGGCAAGTCGACGCTCATGCACTGCCTCGCCGGGCTCGACTCCCCGACGTCCGGCAGCGTCGTGATCGACGGGCAGGAGATCAGCCGGATGTCGCAGCGGCGGCTCACGGCGCTGCGCCGCACGCGCGTCGGGTTCGTCTTCCAGGCGTACAACCTCGTCCCGACGCTCACGGCCGCGGAGAACATCACGCTCCCCCTCGACATCGCACGCATGCGCGTCGACCGCGACTGGTTCGACGAGGTGACGACCGCCGTCGGGCTCACCGACCGCCTGCACCACCGCCCCTCCGAGCTGTCGGGCGGGCAGCAGCAGCGCGTCGCGTGCGCGCGGGCGCTCGTGTCGCGGCCCTCGATCGTGTTCGCCGACGAGCCGACCGGCAACCTCGACTCGCGCTCCGCGGGCGAGGTGCTCGCATTCCTGCGCCGCTCCGTCGACGAGCTCGACCAGACGGTCGTCATGGTCACGCACGACCCGCGCGCGGCGTCGTACGCGCACCGTGTCGTCTTCCTCGCGGACGGTCGCCTCGCGGGCGAGCTGCACGACCCCACGCAGCAGGACATCCTCGACGCGCTCGCGCTCGCCGCGGACGACGCCGCATGATCCGCGTCGCGCTGCGGGGCGTGCGCGCGCACGTCGTGCGGTTCGTCCTGTCGGTGCTCGCCGTGACGCTCGGCGTCGCGTTCGTCGTCGGCACGTTCGCGTTCCGCGGCATGCTCTCCTCGACGTTCGACGACATCATCGCGACGACGCTCACGGCTGACGTCTACGTGCGCGGCGCGCAGGAGGTCGAGGGCGACGCGTCCGGACCGGCCGGCGGCGGCGCGGCCGGCGGGGGCGGGTTCGCGGGCGACCGCACGCTCGTCCCGGCGGACCTCACGGAGGAGATCGAGGACGTCGACGGCGTCGAGCGGGCCGTGCCGGACGTGTCGGGGCCCGTCGTGCTCGTCGCGGCCGACGGCACGGCCGTCGTGACGACCGGGCCGCCGAGCACGGCGTTCTCCGTCGACCCGGAGGACCCGAGCCTCACGCTGCTCGACGGCGCGTGGCCCGGCCCGGGCGAGATCGTGCTGGAGCAGAGCGCGGCGCAGACCGCGGACCTCGCCACGGGCGACGAGACGACGGTCGTGCTGGGCGGGGAGCCGCGCCCCGTGACCGTGTCCGGCGTGTTCGGCATCGAGGCTGCCGCCGCGGGTGCGGTTCTCGTCGGGATCGACGGCGACACCGCGCGCGAGGTCTACGCGCCCGACGGGCTGGTGCCCCAGATCGCCGTCTGGGCCGACTCGTCCGGGCCGGTGGACGAGGACGCGCTCGCGGACCGCGTCGCGTCGGTCCTGCCGTCGGGCGCGGAGGCCGTCACGGGCGAGCAGGCGCGGGCCGAGGCGAGCGAGGCGGTCGAGGAGGTGCTCGGGTTCGTCGAGACCTTCCTGCTCGTGTTCGCCGCCATCGCGCTGTTCGTCGGCGCGTTCATCATCGCGAACACGTTCGCCATGTCGGTCCGCGAGCGGCTGCGCGAGCTCGCCCTCCTGCGCGCGCTCGGCGCGTCACCGGGCCAGGTGTTCGCGTCGGTCCTCGTCCAGGCGCTCGTCGTCGGGCTCGTCGGTGGCGGGCTCGGCGTGCTCGCCGGAGCCGGGCTGGTGCGGGTCATCCGGTGGGGGCTCGCGCTCGCGGGCATGGAGTTCTCGGGGCGCGTCCCGCTCGGCGCGCCGCAGGTCGTGGCCGCCGTCGCGCTCGGGGCGGTCGTCAGCGTGCTCGCGGCCGTGCTGCCCGCGCGGCGGGCCGCCGCGATCCCGCCCGTGCAGGCGATGCGCGACGACGTCGCTCCCGACCGCGGCACCGGCCTGCGGGCCGTGGGTGGCGTGGTCGTCGTCGCGGCGGGCGCCGGGGTCCTGTGGCTCGCGGCGTACCTGGGGTCCTCGGTCGTGGACGCACCGACCGGCTGGGCCTGGGTCGACGGCCTGAGCCCGCGCGTGCTCCTCGGCGTCGGGGCCGGGCTCGTGCTCGTGGGCGTGCTCGTCGGGTCGCCGGCCGTCGCGCGGGGCGTGCTCGCGGTGCTCGCGTGGCCGCTCGTCGTCACGCTGCGCCCGCTCGGTCGCCTCGCGCGCGGCAACGTCACGCGCAACCCCCGCCGCACCGCGAGCACCGCCGGGGCCCTGCTCATCGGCATGGCCCTCGTGTCGGTCACAGGCGTCATCGCCGCCTCCACCCAGGCGTCGGTGCGGAGCATCGTCGAGAACGAGGTGCGAGCCGACCTCGTGGTCGACTCCGCGACCCTCGTCGTGCCCGAGGGCGCGGTCGAGGCCGTCACCGCGACGCCGGGCGCCGCCGTCGTGGACACGGTCCGGCTCGGGTCGGCGTCGGTCGCCGCGGTCGGCGGCGGCTCCGGCTCGGACGACAGCGCGGCCGACGGCACGGACGACGGCGCGCGCGGGACCGACGTCGCGGGCGTGCCCGCCGGGTTCTTCGACACCGCGCTCGAGCCCGTGACGCTCGCCGGGGACCCGACGTCCACGCTCGAGGACGGGGACGTCGTCGTGCACCGGCGCACCGCGCGCGAGCGCGGCTGGGAGGTGGGCGACACGCTGCGGCTCGGCGAGGGTGATACCGCGGTCGAGGCGCGTGTGGGCGCGGTGATCGACAGCCAGCTCGTGGGGACCGGGGTCCTCGTGCGCGACGACGTGTTCGACGCCGTCGTGCCGGCCGCCCAGACGAGCGTGCGGATCGTCTACGTGTCGGCGGCCGACGGCGCGAGCCCCGCGGAGGTCGAGGAGCTGCGCACCGCGCTGACGTCGGCGGTCGAGCCGTTCCTCGTCGTCACGGTGCTCGACCGGGAGCAGACCGCGTCGGCGTTCGCCGACCAGGTGAACCAGGTGCTCGTCATCCTCTACGCCCTGCTCGCGCTGTCGATCGTGATCGCGCTGCTCGGGATCGTCAACACGCTCGCGCTGTCGATCATCGAGCGCACGCGCGAGATCGGGCTGCTGCGCGCCGTCGGGCTGGGACGCCTCCAGCTCGCCGGGGTCATCGCGATCGAGTCGGTGCTCACCGCCGTCTACGGGACGGTGCTCGGCGTCGCGACGGGCATCGGCATCGGCGCCGCCCTCCCGGGCGTGCTGGCCGACGAGGGGCTGAGCACGCTCGCCGTGCCGTGGGGCCAGGTGCTCGCGATCCTCGGCGTCGCCGTCGTCATCGGGCTCGTTGCCAGCGTCTGGCCCGCGATCCGCGCCGCCCGCCTCCCGGTCCTCGACGCGGTGACCGTCGACTGACACCCCGCCTCCCGCTGAGTGCGGGAGTTCGTCGCGTCCGGGAGGCCCCGGCGCGACTGTTTCACGCACTCACGGGACCGGGAGGGGGGCCGGGGTGCGGTAGCGGCGCAGCGGGGCGTTGCGCCACGCGACGAGCCCGACGACGGCGCTCGCCACCAGCCCGCCCGCCACCAGGGCGACGGGCGCGGACGTCAGCGACGCGAGCACTCCCCCGCGGAAGTTCCCGACCTCCGGGCCGGCGACGCCCACCACGTGCTCGACCGAGGACACCCGTCCGCGGAACTCGTCGGGCGTCTCGAGCTGCACCAGCGCGCCGCGCGTCACGACCGAGACGGTGTCCGCCGCACCGGCGACCGCCAGGCACGCGAGCGCGAGCCACAGCGGCCCCGCGAGCCCGAACCCGGCGAGCGCGACGCCCCACGTCGCCGCCGCAGCGAGCTGCAGCGCGCCCGAGCGCGGCGCCCGCGTCACGGCCCCCGACAGGAGGCCGGCGCCGATCCCTCCCACCGCGACCGCCGAGAGGAACAGGCCGAGGGTGCGGGGGTCGCCGTCGAACCGGATCTCGTTGACGAGCGGGAAGAGCGAGACGGGCATGGCGAGCACGGTCGCCGCGACGTCCGTCGCGAACGCGCCGCGCAGCGTCGGCTTGCGCCACACGATCGACCACCCGCCCGCGGCCGCCCGACGGCGCGGCGCGGGCCCGGGCGTCGCGGCGGCCGGGCCCGTCGTGGCCGAGGGGCCGGCGGAGAGCGGGGGCAGGGGCGGGAGGCGCACGAGCCCGAGCAGCGCGACGACGGCGGCCACTGCCTGGAGGCCGTACGCCGCGGGCAGGTCCCAGCGCGCCAGGACGAGGCCCGCGAGCGCGGGCCCGACCAGCATGGCCACCTGGAACGCGAGGTTCTGCAGCGCGAGCCCCGCCGCCACCTGGTCGGGCGGCAGCAGCCGGGGCGGCACGGTCCGACGCGCCGGCGAGCCGAGCGCGTTGCACGCCGCGCCTGCCGCGACGAGCCCGAGCAGGAGCCACACCGACCGGTTCCCCGCGAGCGCCTGCGCGGCGAGGCCGGCCGCGGCGAGCACCTGCCCGACGGCGGCGAGACGCATGAGGGTGCGACGGTCGTGGACGTCGGCGAGATGGCCTCCCACCAGCCCGAGCGTCAGGAGCGGGACCGCGGTCGCGAGGCCGATCGTGCCCGTCCACAGCGGGCTGCGGGTGAGCTCCCAGACCTGGAGCAGCACCGCGACGTTCGCGATCTGGAAGCCGAGGCCACCCACGGCCGACCCGGCCCACAGGTCGCGGTACGCGCGGCTCGCGCGCAGCGGCCGCAGGTCGAGGACGTGGTCGCGCACCTCAGCGCTCCCGCGGCGCCGGGTGGCCGGCCGCGTCGAGGCGCTCGACGAGCCGCTCGCGCAGCGACCTGCGGGCGAGCACGCGCTCCAGCTCGACGACGACCGCGCTCAGCGCGTGCGGCAGCTCGTCGTCGATCTCGGCGACGGACTCCTCGGTCGCCCGCCACTCCGCCTCGAGGAGCGGGACGAGCTCGCGCGCTCGTGCGGTGAGCGCGACGCGTCGCGTGCGGGCGTCCGCGCCGGGCTCGGTCTCGACGAGGCCCTCGCGCCGCATCGCGGTGACCGTCTGGCTCATCGCCGAGTGCGTCCGCCCGAGCGAGGCCGCGAGCTCCCGGATGGTCAGGGGTCCGGTGTGCGCGAGCCGGATGAGCGGGTAGACGAAGCGCGGGCGCACGCCCACGATCCCGCGGTCCGCGTAGACGGTCTCGATCTCGTCGTCGAGGCGTCGGAGCACGGCGTGCAGGGAGTCCCAGCGGCCGGGGACCGTGGTCGGGTCCGAAGAAGTCATAGCGCTGTTATAACAGCACTCATACGCTCAGGTCGAGACTCGCCGTCCAACTACTAGGTTGCTGCCCTAACTAGATAGTCGTACTGTCTAGCCATGAGGTTCGACGAGCGGCTCGACCGCGAGCTCCTGCGCGGCGTGCTGCCGCTGTGCGTGCTCGCGGTCGTCGCGACCCACGGCCCCACCTACGGCTACGCCATCACGCGGTCGCTCGCCGAGGCGGGCCTCGGCACCGTCAAGGGCGGCACGCTCTACCCGCTGCTGCAGCGCCTGGAGGACGACGGCCTCGTCACGACCTCCTGGCACCAGGGGGACCGCGGGCCGAGCCGTCGGTACTACGCCGTCACGGACCAGGGCCGTGGCGCGCTCGCCGACGCGACCTCGCGCTGGGACGCCGTGACGTCGGCGGCGACCACCCTCGTCGCGGGCGCCTCCGGCGCGCCCTCGCCGGACGACCCGAGCCCGACCGCGGGCCTCGCCCCTCACGTCGGCGCGCACAAGGGCGCCGACCCAGGACCAGAACTTGCCCCGGCGCCGGGCGCGATCCCGGCCGACGCATCCCCTCCCGACCCCACCCCGACAAGGACCCCCCGATGAGCGACACGACCCGCTACACGATCGAGCGCCGCCACGCGCCGCACGTCGACCCGCGCTGGGCCGAGGCGCTCCTGCTGGAGCTGCGGCTCCAGGGCGTCGCCGGAGCGCGCATCGGCGCGGTGCTCGCCGAGGTGGACGCGCACGTCGTCGACTCCGGCGAGACCGCCCAGGAGGCGTTCGGCGACCCCGTCGCGTACGCGCGCTCGCTCGACCTGCCCGAGGACCCCGCCCAGTCGAGCTCCTCGATCGGGCGGACGGTGGCCGCCTCCGCCGTGCAGACGGTCGGGATGCTCGGCGTGCTGTGGTCGCTGCGGCCCGCGCTCGACGGCGCCGCCCTCGTGGTCCCGGCCGGGATGCTCCTCGTCCTCGTCGCCGCGCTCGCGGGGTTCGTCGGGCTGTGGCGCGCCGGCGACCGGCTGCTGCGCGCCGCGCTCGCCCACCCCGTGCTGACCGTCCTCGGGAACATGGTCGTGACGGCTGCCCTCGTGGCCGTCGCGGTCACGCTGCGCGCCCCGGTCGCCACCCTGCCCGCGGTCCCCGTCCTGGTCGCGGCCGCGCTCGCCCTCGCCGCAGGGACCGTCTGGGGTCTGCGCGAGCAGGGCTCCGGCGATCCCGTCGTCGACCCGCGCGACGACGCACCGCACGACCGCACCGACCGCACCGGGCGCTGGGGTGTGCTGCTCCTGCCCGCCGTGACGGTCGTGCTCGGCTCGATCGCGCTGCTGGCCCGCTGACCCGAGCGGGACCAAGGTCACGCGCCCCGGCGTCCCGGTGGTGGTCCCCGGGGACGCGTGACACGGTGGGGAAGGCCGGCGGGCACCGGCCTCGCACGGCTGCGGCGCGCCCGACGGCGACCCACCGACTCCACAGGAGGCCACGATGTCCGAGGTTCCCGTCCGCACGCTCATCAGCCCGCTGCGCTACGTCCAGGCCCGCGGTGCGCTCACCCGCCTCGGCGAGTTCGTCCGGCCGATCGGCACGAAGCCGCTGCTCGTCGCCGACGACGTCGTGTGGGGCATCGTCCAGGACACCGTCGCCGTGTCCTTCCAGGAGCAGGACCTCCCCCGCCACCGCACCGGCTTCGGCACGTACGCGACCGCCGCCGAGGTCGACCGGCTCGCGCGCGAGATCGACGAGCTCGGCGCTGACGTGATCGTCGGCATCGGTGGCGGCTCGACCATCGACGCGGTCAAGGCCGCGGGCCACCTGCGCGGCATCCGCTGGGTCTCCGTGCCGACGGTCGCGTCCACCGACGCCCCGTGCTCCGCGCTGTCCGTCATCTACACCGAGGACGGCGCCTTCGAGGAGTATCGGTTCTTCCCGCACAACCCGGACCTCGTGCTCGTCGACACGGGCCTCGTCGCGAACGCGCCCGTGAAGTTCCTCGTCGCCGGCGTCGGTGACGCGCTCGCGACGTGGATCGAGGCGCGCGCCGTCGCCGAGGCGAACGCGTCGACCATGGCCGGTGGCCTCCCCCTCGTCACGGGCACGGCGCTCGCGCAGCTCTCGTGGGACATCCTCTGGGAGAACGCGCTGCCCGCGATCGACGCGGTGAAGAACCACCTCGTGACGCCCGCGGTCGAGAAGGTCGTCGAGGCGAACACGCTCCTGTCCGGGCTGGGCTTCGAGTCCGGCGGCCTCGCGGCGGCGCACGCCATCCACAACGGCCTCACCGCCGCGCCCCAGACGCACGGGCTCACGCACGGCCAGAAGGTGAACATCGGCTCCGTGACGCAGCTCGTGCTGGAGGGCGCGCCGACCGAGGAGATCGAGGAGTTCGTGCGCTTCACGACGCGCGTCGGCCTGCCGAACACGCTCACCGAGATCGGCCTGACCGCCGACGACGTGCACGACCTCACGCGCGTCGCCGAAGCCGCCACCGCGGAGGGCGAGACGATCCACGCCATGCCGTTCCCCGTGCGCGTGCCCGAGCTCGTGGACGCGCTGCGCTCCATCGAGGGCTTTTCCCGCCGCGTCCGCGCCGAGGCCGGCCTCCCGGAGCCGGTCAAGCACACCGCCCACTGACGGTTCCCCCGTCCCGGGCCCGCCGCCGCCGGAGGGCCCGGGACGGTCGACCAGGCGGTACTGCCCCGCGACCAGGAGCATCTGGCTCGTCCGGCAACCCGGACGCGCCACGATCGCCTGGTCGAGCGACGGGTGACGGGTGACGGGTGTCGGCCGCGAACCGCCGCTACTTCTTGGCGGCCGTCTTCTTGGCGGGGGCCTTCTTCGCGGCCGGCTTGCGGGCCGTGGTGCGCTTCTTCGCCGGGCCCTGCGCGCGCTTCTCCGCGAGGAGCTCGATCGCCTGCTCGGGCGTGATCGACTCGGGCGTGACGTCGCGGGGCAGCGTGCGGTTCGTCTCGCCGTCGGTGACGTACGCGCCGAACCGGCCGTCCTTGACGACGATCGGCTTGCCGCTGTTCGGGTCGTCACCGAGCTCACGCAGCGGCGGCGTCGCGGCACGCTGGCCGCGTCCACGCTTGGGCTGCTTGTACAGCTCGAGCGCCTCGTCGAGGGTGACGGTGAACATCGACTCCTCGTCGGGCAGCGACCGCGAGTCGGTGCCCTTCTTGAGGTACGGGCCGTAGCGGCCGTTCTGCGCCGTGATCTCCTCGCCCGACTCCGGGTCCGTCCCGACGACGCGCGGCAGCGACAGCAGGCGCAGCGCGTCGTCGATCGTGATCGTGTCGAGCGACTGCGTCTTGAGCAGCGACGCCGTGCGCGGCTTGGGCTGCGCGGCCTTCGCCTTCTTCTGCGCGGCGGCCGAGAGGCTCGTGTCGATCGGGGGGAGGTCGAGCACCTCGGTGACGTACGGGCCGTAGCGGCCCGCCTTGGCGATGATCTCGTGGCCGGACACCGGGTCGGTGCCGAGGACCTTGCCGTCGTCGGCACCCGCGGCGAGCAGCTCGCGCGCCTTGGCGACGGTCAGCTCGTCGGGGGCGACGTCGTCGGGCACGGACGCGCGCGGCGGGTTCTCGCCCTCCTTGACGGGGACGGAGAGGTCTTCGACGTAGGGCCCGTACCGCCCGACGCGGAGCTGGATGCCCTCGCCGATCGGCACCGAGTTGATGCCGCGCGCGTCGATGTCGCCGAGGTTCGCGACGAGGTCGCGCAGACCCTCGGCGTCCTCGCCCTTCGCGGCGTCGCCGAAGTAGAACTCGGTGAGCCACGCGACGCGGTCGCGGCGCCCGGCGGCGATCTCGTCGAGGTCGGCCTCCATGCGCGCGGTGAAGTCGTAGTCGACGAGCCGGTCGAAGTGCTCCTCGAGCAGCCGCACGACGGCGAACGCGAGCCAGCTCGGCACGAGCGCCTGCCCGCGCGACAGCACGTACCCACGGTCCTGGATCGTCGAGATCGTCGACGCGTACGTCGACGGCCGCCCGATCCCGAGCTCCTCGAGCGCCTTGACGAGGCTGGCCTCGGTGTACCGCGGCGGCGCGGACGTGGAGTGCCCGTCGGCCGTGAGGTCGTCGGCGCGCAGGGCGTCGCCCTCGCTCATCTGCGGCAGGCGCGCGTCGTCGTCGCCCTTGGCGCCGACGACGGGCGCGTCCTCCGCGTACCGGTCGACGTCCGAGCTCTCCTCGTACGCGGCCAGGAACCCGCGGAACGTGATGACGGTGCCCGACGCGGCGAACACCGCGTCGCGGCCCGCGACGTCGCCCGCAGCGGACGAGAGGGTCGCGCCGAGGCGGACGGACGCCGTCGACCCCTTCGCGTCCGCCATCTGCGACGCGACGGTGCGCTTCCACACGAGCTCGTAGAGCTTGAACTGGTCGTCGCTCAGCTCGCGCTTGACCTGCGCGGGCGTGCGGAACGAGTCGCCCGCGGGCCGGATCGCCTCGTGCGCCTCCTGCGCGCCCTGGTTCTTCGCGGCGTAGACGCGCGGCTTCTCCGGGACGAACTCGGGGCCGTAGAGCTCGGCCGCCTGGCGGCGGGCGGCCGTGGTGGCCTCCGCCGACAGCGACGGCGAGTCCGTACGCATGTAGGTGATGTAGCCGTTCTCGTACAGCGACTGCGCGGTGCGCATGGCCTGGCGCGACGACATGCGCAGCTTGCGGCTGGCCTCCTGCTGGAGGGTCGACGTCGTGAACGGCGCCGCGGGACGGCGCGTGTACGGCTTGGTCTCGAGCGACCGCACGGCGAACGCCGCGTCCGCGAGGCCCGTCACGACGGCGCGCGCCGTCGTCTCGTCGAGGTGCGCGACGCCGTCGCGCGCCGCCGCAGGCTTGAGCTGCCCGCGGTCGTCGAAGTCACGGCCCGAGGCGACGCGCTTGTCGCCGAGCTGCACGAGCCGGGCGCCGAACGCCTTGCCCGCGTCCGGTGCCGAGGCGTCGGCGTGCTCGAAGGTCCCCGTGACGTCCCAGTACTCGGCGGGGACGAACGCCATGCGCTCGCGCTCGCGCTCGACGACGAGGCGCGTCGCGACCGACTGCACGCGGCCGGCCGAGAGCCCCTGGGCGATCTTGCGCCACAGCACCGGCGAGACCTCGTAGCCGTAGAGGCGGTCGAGGATGCGGCGGGTCTCCTGCGCGTCGACGAGGTGCTCGTCGAGGTCGCGCGTGTTCTGGAGCGCCCGCTGGATCGCCTCGCGCGTGATCTCGTGGAAGACCATGCGCTTGACCGGGACCTTGGGCTTGAGCGCCTCCAGGAGGTGCCACGCGATGGCCTCGCCCTCGCGGTCCTCGTCCGTCGCGAGGTAGAGCTCGTCGGCGTCCTTGAGCGCGCGCTTGAGCTCCGCGACCTTCTTCTTCTTGTCCGCGTAGACCTCGTAGTACGGGTCGAAGCCGTGGTCGACGTCGACCGCGAACTTCCCGTACGGGCCCTTCTTCATGTCCGCGGGCAGCTCGGACGGCTGCGGCAGGTCGCGGATGTGCCCGACGCTCGCCTCGACCTCGTAGTCGTCGCCGAGGTAGCCCTGGATCTTGCGAGCCTTGGCGGGCGACTCGACGATCACGAGCTTGCGTGGCATCCGATCCTGCTTTCGTCCGTGCGTACGTGTCCGTGGCGGGCGCTCCCTGCCCGACGGCGGCGGGGCCCCGCCGGGGCCCGGCGACCCGGGACGACCCTCCGGTCGCCCGCCGTGGCAGCCTACGACGTTACTCCCGTCGCGCCAGCCGCACGCACCCTACCCCCGAACGGGACGCGGGTCGGGGCGGGCTGTGGACTGACGGACCAGGAGCAGCACCGCGAACGCCGCGGCCGTCACCGCCAGCACCCCCGCGACGCCGCCCGCGTAGGCCGTCACCTCCTGGGCCGCCGTCGTGCCCCAGGTCGCGGGCGTCGCACGCAGCGCGAGCAGCGCTCCGACGCCCGCCGCGGCCGCGCCGAGCAGGAGGAGCACCGCCGTGACGGTCGAGCCGGGCGTGGGCCCGGCGCCCGGGTCGAGCGCCGAGCGCGGCGTGAAGACGCACACGAGCGCGGCCCACGCGAGGACCACGAGGACCGCGGCGACGACGTCGCTCGGGCGGTGCCACTGGCCGACCAGGGTCGAGATCCCCGTGGCGGCGGTGTACGCACCACCGAGGACGGCGACGAGCGGCCGCGCCCCGCGCGGCACGACGAGCAGCAGGGCGGCCGCCACCGACCCCGCGACGGTGGTGTGGCCGCTGGGCAGCGAGTTCTCCCAGTGCCAGCCGCCGATGAGCTCCTCGCGACCGAGGAGCGAGTGCTTCACGAGCTGCGTCGTGACGTTCGCGCCGACGACGAGGAACGCGACCTGCACCGCGAGGCCCCAGCGGCGGCGCAGCAGCGCGATGCCCATCGCGGCGCCGAGACCGCCCACGACGAACGCGACCGAGACCGTGTCGAGCACCGGCTCGGCGACCGCCCACAGCTCCCCCTGGCCGGTCACGGCGCCGTCGAACGCCGCCCGCTCGAGCATCTGCCCGGCGAACGTGTCGACGAAGAACCGCCACACGAGCCACGCCCCCGCGACCGCGAGCAGCGCGACGACGCCCGCGACCACGCGCGAGCCCGTGCTCGGCCCGCCGGGCCCCGGGACGGCGTGCGCGTGCGGCGCCCTGCGCGGCGCCGGGGCGGGGGGAGCGCCCGCGGCCTGCGGGACGGGCGGGTACGGGGTCCCGGCGGAGGGCGCTGCGGGGAGGCCTGCGGCGGGGCCCGCTGGGGGCACTGCGGCGGGCGGCGGCGCGGCCGCCGGTCCGGGCGTGGGCGGCATCGGCTGCGTCGCCGGGAGCGGCCGCGTACCCGCCCCGCCGCTGGTCGGCAGCGGCCGGGTCGGGGCGTGGTCGGAAGGCATCCCACCACCGTAGAGGACGCGTGTGCGCATTCGGGGAAGACGGCGGGAAGAGCTCCGGGCGCTGCCTCGGACCGGTCCGGGCGCGTGGTCCGGACGCCCCGGTCGACGGTCCCGGTCGACGGTCCCGGACGGCGCGCCGCGGGCCGCCAGTAGGGTGACGCCATGACCGACGCCTCCCCCGCGCCGAGCGCCGACGCCGACGGCGGCGCGAGCGGCCCCGCGTCCTCCCCCGGTCCGCGGCCCCGGCGCCCGCGCCCCGGGACGGCGGAGCGCAGGGAGGAGATCCTCCGCGCGGCGACGCGCGTCTTCGGGTCCCGGGGCTACCACCAGGGCTCGCTCGCGGAGGTCGCCGAGCAGGTGGGGATCACGCACGCCGGGGTGCTGCACCACTTCGGCTCGAAGGAGCGCCTCCTCACCGAGGTCCTCGCGGCCCGCGACCGCGACGGCGTCGCACACCTCGAGGGGCAGCACATGCCGGCCGGGCTCGACCTGCTCCGGCACCTCGTCGCGACCGCGGCGGCCAACACCGAGCGCCCGGGGATCGTGCAGACCTACACGGTCCTCACCGGGGAGGCCGTCACGGACGACCACCCGGCGCGCGCGTGGGTCACCGCGCGCTTCGCCGGGCTGCGCGCCGACGTCGCCGGCGCGCTCCGCGAGGTCGTCGAGGAGCGGCGGGCCGCGGGCGACGAGACGGCCGCCGTGCCCGACGACCGCGCGCTCGACCTCGCCGCGTCGACGATCATCGCCGCGATGGACGGCCTCCAGACCCAGTGGCTGCTCGACCCCGACGCCGTCGACCTCGCGGAGGCGACCGCGTTCGCGATCGAGGCCGTCCTCGCCGCGACCCTGGCGGGCGCCCGGCGGCCCCGCCCGCTCGCCTGACGCGCTACGGCGCCACGCTCTCCGGCACGGCCTCCGGCAGGGTCTCGGGCACCGCCTCGACCGCGCGCTCGGCGCCGCCCTCCGACGGCGTCGCGTCGCCCACCGACGGGGAGGCCTCGCCCACCGACGGCGCGGCGTCGCCCTCCCGGCGGCCCTCGCGGTACGCGGCGATGGACAGCGTCCGCAGGCGCGACGACCGGCCGGTCGGGTTGTCCACGAACCCGACGGCCGAGATGTACGGCTCGATGACGTGGATCTTCTGCAGCGGCGTGACGATGAGGAGCTGCAGCCCGAGTCGCCGGAACAGCTCGAGGGCGAAGCGCGTCGACTCGTCCGACCCCCGGCCGAACGCCTCGTCGATGACGACGAACCGGAACGCCGTCGAGCGCACCGCTCCCCAGTCGAGCTTGAACTGGTAGGCGAGCGACGCCGCGAGCACCGTGTAGGCGAGCTTCTCCTTCTGGCCGCCGGACTTGCCGCCGGAGTCGGAGTAGTGCTCGTGCTCGGAGTCGTCGGCGCGGGAACGCTCGGACGCGGAGAGCACGAACCAGTTGCGGACGTCGGTCACGCGGCGGCGCCACGCCTCGTCGAGGTCCGTCATGCCCTCCCGGCCGCGGAACCGCTCGACGAGCGCCTTGACCCGCAGGAACCGGTCCTCCGAGTACGACAGCGCGCCGTCGGCGAGCGACCCGTCGCCCTCGGCGAGGGCGCGGTCGTCCTCGGCGAGGATCCCGTCGCCGTCGGTGCACGCGCGCAGGTCCTGCTGGAACTCGCGCACCTCGAGGTTGGGCGTGCGCGACATCTCCAGGCGGATGTACCGGCCCGGGTTGTAGTCGATCGCGCGGAGCGAGTCGTTGATCGTGTCGATCCGGTCGCGGATGACGTCGGCCTGCTTGGCGAGCTCGGCCGCGAAGCCCGCGATGTCGCGGATCGCGTTGGTGTTGAGGTACGCCTTGAAGTCGGCCTCGAACCGCGGGAGGTCGTCGCGCACGAGCCGGTCGTGGATCTCGCGGTAGCCGTCGGCCGACCGCACGTCCGCGTCGAGCTCCGCGGTCTCGACGGGGTACGCGGACCGGAACGAGGCCATCTGGCCCGCGATCCGGGTCCCGAGGTCCGCGCGCTCGCGCTGCGCCTGCTCGGCCTCGGCGGTGAGCCGCGAGCGCACCGCGTTCTCGACGGCGTCGAGGTCGGCCGCGCGCGTCGGGCCGTCGGCCCCGCCGTCCGGGCCCGCGCCACCGGACCCCGCGAGCTCCCGGTCGAACTCCGCGGCGAGGGCCGCCGTCGTCTCCGCGTCGAGCGTCTCGCCCGCGCCGTCGAGCACGGCGCGGGCCCGCTCGCGCGCCGTCCGCGCCTCGTCGAGCGCGTGCCGGTCGGCGCCGAGCGTCGCGACGACGCGGTCGCGCTCCGCCTCGAGCTCCGCCTGACGGCGCGCGTTGTCGTCGAGGAGCGCCGCGAGGCGGCCGAGCTCGTCGCTCGCCTGCTCGAGCCGCCGCTTCTCCTCGGCGAGCTCGGCGATGCGCGCCGTCTCGGCGCCGCGGTCGAGCTCGTCCCAGTCGCGGTAGACGTCGAGCCGCCCGAGCGCGGCGGAGCGGGCCTGGAGGGCCTCGCGCGCGGCGGCCGCGTCGTCCCGACGCCGTGCCAGCGCGTCGCGACGCGCCGTGACCTCGGCGGCCTGCTCGAGCAGCGCGTCGATCTTCGCCTGCGTCGACCAGCCCAGCACGTAGCCCCGGCGGTCGTCGACCGCGCGCGTGTCGTTCTTCTCGTGGTGGTCCGGCGAGTGCTTGACCTGCCCGGCGCGCGTGATCGCGCGCGGGAGGCGGCGGAACGCGTCGAGGTCCGGAGCGCACGCATGGTCGGCCCGGCGCTCGAGCTCGGCCTCGACCCAGGCCGTGAGGGTCGGCGCGTCGTCGAGACGGCGCACGTCGAGCAGGTCGGCGAGGAGCGGCACGCCGTCCTCGCGCGGCGCGGGACGGGCGGCCGGGACGCGCTCGGGCACCCGGTGGTAGACGAGCCGCAGCCCGAGGTGCTCGCGGTCGACCCACGCGGACACCGCGTCGTAGTGCGCCGCCGGCACGAGGAGCGAGAGCGCGAAGCCGCGCAGCACGCGCTCGGCCGCGCCCTCCCAGTCGGCGTGCTCGGGGCGGACGGCGAGCAGCTCGCCCACGAACGGGACGTCGCCCGGCGCGAGCCCGACGCCGGCGCACAGCCGGTCCCGGACCTCCAGGTGGGTGCGCGGCAGGTTGGACCGGCGGTCGGCGAGGCTCGCGAGCTCGGCCTTGACGTCGGCCGTCTCCTGCTCGACGGCGCGGACCTGCGCCGCGACCTCGCTCGCGTGCTCCTCCGCCCGGGCGAGGTCGTCGCGCACGCGCACGGCGGCGTCGTCGGCCTCGCGACGGAGCGCGGCGAACGCCTCGGCGTCGACGAGCGCGGCGGCCACGCGTGCCGCGTCCCCGTCGGCGCGCGTCCCGCTCGCCTCGGCGCCCTGCGCGGCGCCGAGCGTCAGACCGGCCGCCGCCGCGTACCCGGCGAGCTGGGCGACGCGGCGCTCGCGCGCGGCGCGCTCGACCTCGCGGCGCGCGACCTCGCCCTCGATCGCGGCGAGCCGGTCGCCGCCGTGGCCCGCGCGCTCCAGCTCGAGCCGCTGCCGCTCGGCCCCGAGCAGCCCGAGCTCGTCCACGACCCGGCGACGGCGGGCCTCGCCGTCGGCCACGCGCTCGTCGAGGGCGCCGGTGAGCCCGTCGAGGTCCGCCACGCGGCGCGACGCGGTGAACGCGCGCAGGGCGTCGCGGCGCGCGACGAGGGCGTCGGCCCGCTCCCCCAGCGCGTCGTGCGCGTCGCAGTCCGCCAGCAGGGGCGCGAGCCGCTCGATCTGGGCGGTGGCCCGCACGACGGCGTCGTGGGCGCTCGTCAGGTCGTCGAAGTGGGCGACGAGCCGGTCGGTCCAGCGGTCGGCGTCGAACGGCTCGAGCATGTGCTCGCGCACGAACTCGCCGAGGTCGCCGACCGACTTCATCGACACCGTCTGGTGGAACAGGTCCATGGCCTGCTCCGACGGGATGCCGAGCAGGCGGCGGAAGTCGCGCCCGTAGTCGGGGAAGTGGTCGCGCACCTGCGCGCCGGACTCGCGCAGGCGGCGGCGCAGCGCCGCGACGTCACCGCCGAAGCCCGCGAAGTCCTCGGTGATCGTCAGCGGGCGGTCCGCCGTGACGAAGAAGCGGTCCGGCTGGCCCGCCTGGCCCGGGGCGAGCCAGAACACCTGCGCGAGCGTGACCTCCTGGTCGAACCCGCGGTTGGAGAACCTCCCCAGCACCACCGAGTACGTGCCGCGCTCGCGCAAGCCCACGTGGCGCGTCGTGCCCGTCGCCTCGTCGCGCTCCGACTTGTAGTGCCCCGCGACGTACGACCGCAGCGAGCGCTCGCGCGCGCCCGCCCCGGCCGCCTTGTTGTACGAGATCCGGTGCGACGGCACGAGCAGCGTCGTGACCGCGTCGACGATGGTCGACTTGCCCGAGCCGATGTCGCCCGTGAGGAGGGCGTTGCGCCCGTCGAGGTCGAACGCCCACACCCGCTGGTCGAACGTGCCCCAGTTGAGCACCTCGAGGCGCTCGAGCCGGAACCCGGCGCGCGCGTCGAGGTCGGCCGCCGGGTCGTGCAGCTCGACCGCGCTGAACAGGCCCTCCATCACGCCACCGTCCTCGTCGTCGTGCCCGCCGTGCCCGTCGCCAGGCCTGTCCCCGCGCCGGCCCCGGCGCGCGCCCCCGACCCCGGGCCGCCGCCGTCCGCGGCGAGCTCCAGGTACTGCGCGAGGCGCGCGTCGAAGTCCGCGAGCCACTGCGCGTCGACGAACGCCTTGAGGATGCGGCGCACCTCGTACCGCCGGGCCTCCCCGTCGGCCGGGTCGCCGGGGTCCCCCGACACGGCGGCGTCGGGGCCGTCCGGGTCCGGGCGGCCCGCCGGGCGCAGGAAGCCGAGCTCCACGACCCGCCGGACGAGCGCGTCGACCCGGTCCACGAGCCGCGCCTCGTTCGCCGCGGCGCCCGCGTCCTGGGTGAGGAAGACCCGCAGCAGGTCGACGATCTCCGAGCGCGTGAGCACGAGGCGCGTCTCGCCACCCTCCGAGTCCGCCTGCGCGAGCCGCTTGCGCAGGAGGGCGAGCAGCAGGCTGACGTCGAACGGCAGCTCGCGGCGCGGGATCAGGCGCGGCACGCGCTCGTCGCGCTCGTGCTCCGGCTGCGAGCGCAGGTAGGCGTAGCCGTCGCCCTCGTCGACGACGACCTGCAGCCCGAGCATCGCGACGGCGTCGCGCACCTGCGCCTCGCGCGCGAGCAGGTCGCGCCACAGCGCCTCGCCGGACTCGCGGTAGACGACGCCCTTGAGCAGCGACGTCACGACGACGGACAGCTCCGGGTCGCGCGCGGTGCGGGTCGTGCTCACGGGGTCTCCTCCGGGCTCGGGTCGGGGACGGCGTCGGGTCGTGCGTCGGGTCGTGCGACGAGTGCGGCGGGGGGCCCGCCGGGCGGGGAGCCGCTCGTCCGCCGCGCGTACGTGACGCGGGGCAGGCGCGCGACGCGGACCACCGGGTCCGGCGCGCCGTCCTCGGCGACGGGCCCCGCCGGGGCCTCGCCCTCCCAGCGCACCTCGTCGGTGCGCTCGTCGTCGTGCACGACGACGAACCGCGGGTCCTCGAGCGACAGGTACGTCACGAGCTCGGCCAGCCCGTGCTCGAGCGGCGCGTCGGCGAGCAGGTCCGCGAGCGCGACCTCCCCCGGGCCCCCGGGCCGCGAGAGCGTCGCGCGGACCGTGCGCGCGAGGCGCTCGGGGTCGACGTGCACCTGGTCGTAGAGCGCGTCGACCTCGAAGTCGTCGTCGCCGACCTCGACGTGGTCGGAGTCGAGGCGCGCCGTGGGACGCGGCGTGAAGAGCGGCCGCTCCGTCGGCAGCACGACCTCGGGCGCGACGGCGTCGACCGGCATCCCCGGCGGGGCACCGGCGCGCCCCGCCGCGCGGGCGACGTCGCGCGCGGCGAGCGCCTTCGCCTCGACGCCGCGCAGGATGTCCATGACCCGCCGGTTCTCGAGCCACACCTGGTCGTCGAGGAAGCGGCGAAGCTGCTCGGAGAGGGTCCGCACGGTCGCCTGCGTGCGCTCGCCGGCGTCAAGCCAGTCGTAGTGGACGCGGCGCAGGCGGCGGTGCTCCTGCTCCCGGGCCGCGGCCTGCGCGGCGGCGGCGTCCACGACCGGGCCGCGCGTCCCGGGTGCCGGGCGGACGACGTCGGGCGCGATCGCGTCGAGGGACTGGACGCGGTCGACGAGCGCGGCGAACTCCTCCTGACGGCGCCGGTCGAGGAGGAAGTCGTAGAACGCGTGGAACGACCGCCCCTGGTCCGACTCCGCGATGGCCGTGCGCGACCGCACCACCTCCTCGAGCAGCTCGCCCTTCGCGCCGTCCCAGCCGGTGATGCGCTCGCGCAGCTCCCGGTCGAGGGAGCGGAAGTTCGCCTCGACCTCGCGGAAGTCGGAGAGCAGGTCGGCCGCCGTCTGGGTGAGCTGCTGGTAGCGGTCGCGCTGCGCCGCCGCGTCGAGGACCGCGACGCGCCCGGCGCGCACCTGGGCGATCTCGTCGTCGATCGCGGCGCGGCGCTCCTCGAGCTCGCGCAGGCGCTCCGCCGGGTCGGTCTGCGTGCCGACGGCGAGCTGGCGCAGCAGCTCGAAGACGGTGTTGAGCCGGGACTCGGTGCCGACGAACCCGCGCCCGCGCAGCGACGCGACCCAGCGCACGGCCTGCTCGACGGCGGGCGTCGCGTCGTAGTGCGGCTCGGCCGAGCCGGGCGGGTACCAGGCGCGCAGCCAGCCCTGGTCCGGGTGCGTCCAGTGGTCCACGTAGGCCTGCGGGGCGCGCGGGTACCGCGGCTCCGTCCCGGAGGCCCGCGCGGCCCGGCCGTCGACCGCCCACAGGTGGTCGTCGAGGCGCGCGACGAGCTCGCTCTCCGGGATGGCGCGCACGTTGTCCTCGACGAACAGGGTGCCGAGGAACGAGAGCACGAGCGGCGCGGTGTCCGCGCGCAGGAGCCGCCACGCCGCGCTCGACCGTCGCAGGGAGTCGACGTCGTCGTGCTGCACGCAGGTCCTCTCGGGCGGGGTGGGTCGGTGCCCGGCGGCGGCCGGGGCGCGCCACACGCGGGGGCGCCCCCAGATCTTAGGGCGGACCGCCCCCACCGCCCCCACGACCCACCGCGGGGCCGCCCTCCCGACGTGCTCGGCGGGCGTCCGACCGGGCGGCCCGGGACCACCCGAGAAGCGCCCCGGATCCGGGACCATGGTCCCTGTCGGGGCCGCCGCGCGCGTTCGTACGCTGGGTGCGGCGCCGGGCCGGCAGCGCGCCCACCCTGCCGGCCGGCGCCACCTTCTGCCCGCCCGCCGGACCGATCCGGCGGGGCCCCGCGGACCCGAGGACCGCCCGTGACCGGAACGACCACCGCGCTCGCGGACGACGCCCGCTCGGCCGGCCCGACGGCGTCGGGCACCACGCCGGACGCGGGCTTCGACCCCTTCGCCCGGCCCACCGGCTGGACCCACTCCCGCTCCGTGCTGTTCGGCGAGATGCTCCTGTTCGGGCTGCTGAGCCTCACCGCGGCGTTCGTGCTGTCGTACGACGCGGTCCTCCTCGCGGCGAACCCCGGCGCGGTGCTGTCGTGCGACGTCAACACCGTGCTGTCGTGCGGGACGGTCGCGCAGTCGTGGCAGGCGCAGGTGTTCGGCTTCCCCAACGCGTTCCTCGGGCTGATCGCCGAGCCGATCGTCATCACGACGGCGGTCGCGGCGCTCGGCGGGACCCGCTTCCCGCGGTGGTTCCTCTTCGCCGCGCAGTGCGTGTACCTGCTCGGGGTCGTGTTCGCGTACTGGCTCTTCTACCAGTCGATGTTCGTCATCGGCGCGCTGTGCCCGTGGTGCCTGCTCATCACGGTCTCCACGACGCTCGTGTTCGCGTCGCTCCTCCACTGGAACGTCCTGGAGGACAACCTGTACCTGCCGCGCGGCGCCCAGGCGCGGCTGCTCGGGTTCGTGCGGTCGGGCGCGTACGGCTACCTCGTCGCGGCGTGGCTCGTGGTCCTCGCCGTCCTCGTGGTGCTCAAGTACGGTCCGGCGCTGCTGGCCTGACGGCCCACGCGGCCGAGCACGAGGCTGCTCCCGGGAAGCAGACGGGAACGACGGCAGCCTCGTGCTCGGCGCGCGGTGGGCGGGTCAGGGCGTCGTCGCCCCCAGCGTGTAGGCGCCCGAGCCGGAGTACGCCTGGACGACGAACCGGTAGTAGCCCGCGGCCCCGGAGTAGGAGACCGACTCGTTCGCGCCGGGGGACGTCGACTGCGCGACCGTCGCCCACGTCGACCCGTTCCAGCGCTGGAGGTAGAGGTCGAAGTCGGCGCCGCTCGGGCCGCTCACGCACGCGCGGTGCGTCCCGGCGGCCCCGGCCGTGTAGTACGACCCGTTCGGCTGGACGGCCGTCGTGCCCGCGGCGAGCGACCCGGTGTACGTGCGGGCGTAGCCGCTGCAGCCCGTCGGCGGCTGCGGCGTGCCGCCCCCGCCGTCGCTCGTGACGAGCGTCAGGCCGTACGCCGAGAGGATCTCGCCCACCGGCTGGAAGTACGTCGTCCCGCCGGAGCTGCAGTTCCCGGACCCGCCGGACGTGACGCCCTGCGCCTGGTTGCCCGCGAGGAGCGAGCCGCCGGAGTCGCCGGGCTCGGCGCACACCGTCGTGCGGATGAGCCCGGTGACCGTGCCCTGCGGGTAGGTGACGGACGCGTTGTACGCCTGGACGGTGCCGCAGTGCCAGCCCGTGGTCGAGCCCGACCGGCAGACGGACGCCCCGACCGGCGCCTGCGTCGCGCCCGCGACCGCGACGCGGCCGCCCGCGTAGTTGTTCACCGCGCCGACGGGCGTGTTGCCCGCGTCGACCTGGACCCACGCGTAGTCGTTGCCCGGGAAGCTCGACCCGCGGAACGTGCCCGCCGGCCCGGACGTGCGCGCGCCCGTCGAGCCGCAGTGCCCGGCGGTGACGAACCCGCCCTGGACCGCGAACCCGACGGAGCACCGGCTGCCGCCGCCGATCGTGTACGCGTTGCCGCCCACGACGTCGATCAGCGGCTGCGGGGACTCCGTCGTCTCCTCGTACGCGACCGCGTCGGCGGGCACGCCCGCGGCGGCGACCTGGGCGGCGACGTCGGCCTGGCCGCCCTCGCGCACCGCGACGACGACGCGGTTGCGCGTCACGTCGACGTACCAGCCCGGCAGCGCCGCCGGGTCGTCGGCGAGCGCGCCGTCGAGCGTCGCGCGCCACGTCTCGAGGTCGGCCAGCGTGTGGTCGACGTCGACCGCGGTGGCGCCCTCGGCGCGGACCGTGCGCGCGTCGGCGGCGTCGGTGACGCCGACGTAGAGGACGTTCGCGGCGTCGTCGACCCAGGCGCCCGCGTAGTCGGCGCCGAGGCGCCGCTCGAGCGCGGCCTCGGTGCCCGCCGCGTCGGACTGGAAGGCGAGGCGCGTCCGTGCGTCCCGCGCGCTGAGGCCCAGGTCGCGCTCCAGCGCGCGCTCCAGGCCGGGGGCCGTCTTGGGGACCGCGCGCACCGTCGCGCGCTGGTCGTCGGGTGCGGGCGTGGCGGCGACGGCGTGCGTCGCGGCCCCGCCCGCCAGGAGCGTCGCCGCGGCGGTGACCGCGGCGAGCCTCCTGCGGAGTGGTCGTGTCATGTCGTCCATTCCCTTCGCCGGGCCCGGGTGGCCCGGTCGAGGCCACGCTAGGGACGCGTCCAGGGCACGCCCAGATCACGATCAGGTCATACGCGGGCGCTATGTGCGGGGTCGCCCCTACGCGGTCTCCACCGGGTGCTCGGCGCGCCACCGCCGGTAGCGGGGCGAGCGCTGCACGGCGTCGCGGTGCGCGCCCGTCGCGGCCCGCAGGACCGCGTCGACCGGGAGGCGGTCGACGGCGTCGCGCCGCCACCCCACGTGGTGCGTCCAGCGCAGCGGGGCGCCGTCGAGCGCGACGGTCCGCACGCCCGGGGCGTCGAGGAGCACCGGCTGGACGAGCGCGACCGCGTGCCCGCCGCGCACCTGGTCGATGCACGACGTGCGGTCCGACTCCCCCATGGCGCGCGGCGTGAAGCCCGCCCGCGCGCACGCTCCGACGAAGCAGCGCTCGAAGCACCCGCTGCCCGGGGCCGTGAGCCACAGCGCGTCCGCGAGCTCCTCCAGGCCGACGGCGTCGCGCGCCGCGACGGGGTGGTACTCGTCGACGAGCACGAACACCGGGTCGGTGGACACCGCCGTCCACACCAGGCCCCCGGTCGCGGGCGGGGACGCGTCACCGCACATGCCGACGAGCGCGACGTCGAGCGTGCCGCTCGCGAGCCGGTCCGCGGTCTCCTCGACCGACCACGACGTTGCCGTCGTGACGAGCAGGTCGTCGACCCCCAGCGCACCGGGCAGCGCGGTGTGCAGCCGGCTCGCGAACAGCCCGCCGATCGCGGAGCTCACCGTCCCCACGTGGACCCGGCCGACCGTGCCGTGCTCGCTCGTGAGCCGCCGGGCGTCGTCGACCAGGGCGGACATCGCGGGCAGCACGACGCGCGCGTGCCGCAGCACGAGCTCGCCGAGCTCCGTGGGGCGCGCGCCCTGGCGGTCGCGCGTGAAGACGCACCCGCCGAGCGTGCGGTCGATCCGGTTGAGCTGGGCCGTGAGGGCGGGCTGCGCGAGGCCGAGCGACGCCGCCGCCTTGGTCACGCTGCCCGTCTCGGCCACCGTCACGATCATGCGCAGGTGCCGCACCTCGAGGTCCATGCCGCCCCAACGTATCGGTGCGGCCGGGGCGTGTCGCGCGCGTCAGCCCACGGGGACGAGGAAGCCGTCGCGCACGAGCCCGCGCACGTCGGGCAGGAGCTCGCCCGCGAGGTCCTCGGCGCCGACCTCGAACAGCGCGGCGATCGCGCCCACGAGCTGCCCGACCGTCAGCTCGCCGTCGCTCGCGCCCACGAGCGCCGCCAGGCCCGTCGTCGCCCGCACGGCACGGCCCAGGCCGTCGCCCTGGCGCAGCAGGACGACCGTGGGGTCGGGCGCGCCGGGCGTGTGGAACCGCTCCTCCGTGACGTCGGGCGCGACGGCGAGCCGCTCGCCCCCGAGGGCCGCGTCGTCGCGCGCCGCGAGCCAGTCGTGCGCCGCGAGCGACGCCGCGAGGTGCGCGCCGAGCGGCTGGCGCACCGACCCGGTGTGCTCCTCGAGCCGCCGCAGCGTCGGGCGGGCGCCTGCGAGCGGACGGCGCAGCGTCACGATGCCGAAGCCCACCGCCTCCACGTCGCGCGCGGCGAAGTCGTCGAGCCACGCGCCGTACGCCGCCGCCCACGCCGCGGGCTCGCGCTCGGGGGTCGTGCCGCCGTCGCGGATCCAGGTCTCGGCGTACTCCGCGGGGTCGAGCACCTCGCGCTGGATCACCCAGCCGTCGAGGCCGGCCTCGTCGAGCCACGCGCCCACGCGCTCGTCCCACGGGATCCCGCGGCGGTGCTCCCAGTTGCCGAGGAGCTGCGCGACGCCCCCGGGCTCGAGCACGGCCCCGACGCCCGTCACGAGGTCGCGCACGAGGTCGTCGCCCGACCGGCCGCCGTCGCGGTACTCGTAGTCCGGGAGCGCGGCCCCGGCGGCGCGCGGCGTGATGACGAACGGCGGGTTCGACACGACGAGGTCGAAGCGCTCGCCCGTGACCGGCTCCAGCATCGAGCCCTCGCGCAGCTCGACGCGCCCGGTCGCCGGGCCGTGGGGTGCGGCTCCGGCGGCGGGGCCCGACGCCTCGTCGAACGCCGCGTCGAGCGCCGCGTTGAACGCGGCGAAGCCGAGCGCCCGGCGCGAGATGTCCGTGCCGACGACCGCGCGCGCGTGCCGCGCGGCGTGCAGGGCCTGGATGCCGCAGCCCGTCCCGAGGTCGAGCACGCGCCCGACCGGCGTCCGGACGGTCACCTGGGCGAGCGTCAGGGACGCGCCGCCCGCACCGAGCACGTGGTCCGGGGCGAGCCGGCGACCCGTCGCGAGCTCGCCCAGGTCCGACGACAGCCACCACGTGACGGGGCCCGCGGCGTCGGTCGCCGCGTACGGCCGCAGGTCGACGAGCGCGCGCACCGCGTCGTCGTCGCCCGCGCCCGCCGCCTCGACGAGGCCCAGCCGCCGTGCGCCGTCGACGCCCGTCCGCCCGAGCGCCGCGTCGAGGGCACGTCGGGGCACGTCGTCCCCGAGGAGGAAGAGGGCAGCGAGCGCGGCCGTCGGGTCGGCCTGCTCCGGACCGCGGTCGCGCAGCGCGCGCCGCGCGGGCACGGCCTGCTCGCGGTGCAGCGCGGCGGACGCGACGGGGCCGAGCGCGCGCTCGACGCCGTCGACCGTGAAGTCCGCCGCCGCGAGGTCCTCGCGCAGCGTCGCCGCCGCGGCCGCGAGGTCGGCAGGCGCGAGGCCCGCGCCGGGCGGGACGGGGCCGGGCCGGTCCGCGACGGTGCGCGACGACGGGCTCGGGGTGCTGGAGGCGGGAGGCATGGGTCCATCCTCACCGATCCCGCGCGCGCGACCGTGGGCTCGCGCCGCCCCGGACGCGACGGACCCCCGGCGCGCCGAGGCGTGCCGGGGGTCCGTCGGGTTGCGTGGGGGACGGCGTGGTCAGCAGTTCTGCGTGCCGTAGACCGCGACGTTCTGCGCCGAGGTCTGGAAGGTCTCGTCCGTCATGAGCGACATGATCGAGGAGGTGTCGGCGTTCGCCGGGTCCTCGACCGCGGTCTCGAGCGTGTCGGTGAGCTGGCGGAAGACGCCGGTGACGTTGTCCCAGTCGGTGCTGATCTCGGCCGGGGCCTCCGCGGCCTCGAGCGACGCCGTGAACGTCTCGAACTGCGTCACGGCGGCGGCCGGGTCGCTCGTGTCGATCGAGCTCAGGGTCGTCTGGGCGTCGAGCAGGGCGTCGTAGGCGGTGCAGAAGTCGCCCGACGCCTCGGTGTCGCCGGACTCCTCCTCGGTGGGCTCCTCGGCCGGGGTGGTCTCCTCCTCGGCCGGGGTGCTGGTCTCCTCCGCCGCCGTGGTGTCGGAGTCGGTGCTCGCGTCGTCGCCGGAGCCGCCGCAGGCGGCCAGGCCGAGCACGAGGAGAGCGCTCGTCGCGAGGGCGGTCGTGGTCTGGGTGATCGTCAGTCGGGTGCGCATGACGACCATGGTTTCCCACGGACGCGCGTCGCGCGCCCTCAGGACCGCGAAGTGGGGACCGCTCCCCATGTGGCCATCGCCACGGGGTGAAGTTCGGCCGGGAGGTCAGAGCGCGCAGTCGGCCCGGAAGTACTCGGTGACGGCCCGCGACGACGACGTGAGAGCGGCCGTGTCGATCCGGCGACCCACACGGTCGATCGCCCGCGACAGCTCGCCCGTGTCCCGCGTGCCCGTGGCCTCGACCTCGTCCGCGATCATCGTGAGGTAGGTCGTGACGACGGCCCAGTCGCGCGCGACCGCCGCGGGCGGGGTGGCCCCGGCGAGCGTGTCGCGGGCGGTGGTGAACCCCTCGACGAGCGCCACGGGGTGCTCCACGGTGAGGTTCACCTGCGCCTTGGCCGCCGCGGCCCACGCGACCTCCGCCTCGCGGCACGCCGGGTCGACGGCGCCCGCCCCCGCGTCCGCGCCGCCGTCCGGCGCGGTGGTCGCGCCGGGGACCGTCGTGCCGCGATCCGCGGGGTCGGGGTCCGTGCCGTCGGACGGCGCCGCGTCGCCGTCCGCGGGGTCCCCGGCGCCCGGGGAACCGGGCCCGGGAGCGGCCGGCGGGGGCGGTGCGGCGGCGGGCGCAGAGCCCGGGAGCGACACGACGTCGAACGCCCCGCTCGCCACGACCGCGAGGCACAGCCCGGCGACGACGGCGAGGACCGCGGCATGGGCCACGGCGCGCACCGGTGATTGCATGGCCCCTATGATGACGCCTCCCGCGCGCGCGAAGAACCCCGCGGGCCGGGCCGGCCCACGGGGTCCTCACGGTCGCCGCGGCGTCAGCCCATCGTGTTGACGATGAGGCCGATGTGGGTGAAGAAGTTCATCGCGCCGAACAGCAGGAACGCGACGCCGGACAGGCCCCAGGCCCACCCGATGACGACCCGCACGACGCGGCGCCCGGAGCGGACCGCGAACGGGAAGAGGATCGCGCCGACGCCCACGAGCGCGATGAGCCCGGACATGAAGATCGCCTCGACGAGCGGGTAGGCGGCGAACGCGCCGGAGATCGGCTCCTCCGGCGGCGCGGCGAAGAGCTGGTACGTCACGCCGGCGATCGCGATGGCGACGAGGCCGAGGCCCATGCCGAGCACGAACACCGAGACGGGGCGCGCCACGGCCTGCAGGTGCTCGGTGGCGTCGGCCCGCTCGAGCGCGGCACGGCCGCGCGTCCACAGGTAGAACGCTGCGGCGAGGAGCAGCACGCCGAACGCGAGGCTCGTCTCGCCGAAGATGATGTTGTCGAACGGGAAGCCGCCCGCGGCGAGCGGCCACGTGAGCGTCATGTGCAGCCCGGTCGCCGTGAGGATCGTGCCCAGCACGCCGAACGCGAGCGACCAGCCCTCGACGACGATCTTCCCGGGCGCCCGCAGGAGCTCGCGGCCGAGCATGACCAGCAGGATCAGCCCGGCGCCCACGGCGACGGACATCACGGTGTTGTAGGTGGGCATCTGCGCCCAGTCGATGACGAGCCCCTCGGCGGCGACCATCCTTCTCCACTCCTCGTTCGTTCCACGGGCCGCGCTCGCGGTCCGAGGGCGATAACCATACGCACGTATAGGTTATTCCTCACTACGATGGCCGCGTGGACGACGCTGCGGGTGCCCGGGACCAGTCGGCGACGAGCGGCGCGCGGGGCGCACGCGCCACGGTGCAGGGGCGCAGCGCGCAGCGGCAGCGCGCGATGGTCGGCGCCGCCGCGCACCTGCTCATCGACCAGGGCTTCGCCGCCGTGACCCATCGGCAGGTCGCGCGCGCCGCGGGCGTGCCGCAGGGTTCGGCCTCGTACTACTTCCCGACGAGCGCCTCGCTCGTCGCCGCGGCCGTCGAGGCAGCGGAGGACGTGCGCGCGACGGCCGCGCAGGAACGCGCCGACGCGCTCGCCCACCGGCGTCGCTCGAGCACCGCGACGGCGCGCGAGCTCATCGAGACGCTGTACGCCCCGCACGTGGACGACTCGGTGGTCGACGTGCGCCTCGACCCCATGCTCACGGCCATGCGGGACCCGGCGCTGCGGCCCATCATGCGCGCGTCGCGCCCGCGCCTGCTGGCCGCCGCGCGGACCGTGCTCGACGCGTCGGGTCACGGGCACGTGACGGACACCGACCTCGTCGCGCACGTCGTGGACGCGGCGCTGCTCTCGGGGGCCGCCGCGGAGGACGGCCACGTGCTCGACCACGCCGCGCGGACCGCCGCGCGCTTCCTCGACCACTGGCGCTGAGCGCAAACTTACTGACCAGTTACTTGGTTTCCCGGTAGAGTGGCGGCGCCCGGTCCGCCGACGCCGTGCCTGCACCCGCGGCGCGGCCGGGTGCCGTCGCTGCCGCCGTGGAAGGACCGTCCGTGAGCACCCTGCCCTACCTCGACCCCGCCGTGCCCGTGGCCGACCGCGTCGAGGACCTCCTCGCCCGCATGACGCTGCCCGAGAAGGTCGGCCAGATGCTCCAGCTCGACGCGCGCGACGGCGTCGGACCCGCGGTGCTCGAGAAGCACGCGGGCTCGCTGCTGCACACCTCGCCGGAGAACGTCCTCGCCGCGCACGAGCTCACCGGGCGGACGCGGCTGCGCATCCCCCTGCTGATCGCCGAGGACTGCATCCACGGCCACTCGTTCTGGGTCGGCGCGACGATCTTCCCCACGCAGCTCGGCATGGCCGCGACGTGGGACCCCGCGCTCGTGGAGAGCGTCGCGCGCGCGACCGCGGTCGAGGTCGCCGCCACCGGCGTCCACTGGACCTTCTCCCCCGTGCTCTGCATCGCGCGCGACCTGCGCTGGGGCCGCGTCGACGAGACGTTCGGCGAGGACCCGTTCCTCATCGGCGAGCTCGCGTCCGCGATGGTCCGCGGCTACCAGGGCGACGGGCTGTCCGACCCGACGGGAATCCTCGCCACGGCGAAGCACTTCGCGGGCTACTCCGAGACGCAGGGCGGGCGCGACGCGAGCGAGGCCGACATCTCGCAGCGCAAGCTCCGGTCGTGGTTCCTGCCCCCGTTCGAGCGGGTCGCGCGCGAGGGCTGCGCCACGTTCATGCTCGGCTACCAGTCCATGGACGGCGTGCCCGTCACCGTGAACGGCTGGCTGCTCGACGACGTCCTGCGCGGCGAGTGGGGGTACACCGGCACGCTCGTCACCGACTGGGACAACGTGGGCCGCATGGTCTGGGAGCAGCACATCCAGCCCGACTACGTGCACGCGTCCGCCGCGGCCGTGCGCGCCGGCAACGACATGGTCATGACGACGCCGCGCTTCTTCGAGGGAGCGCTCGAGGCCGTCGACCGCGGCCTCGTCGAGGAGGCCGCGATCGACGCCGCCGTGCGACGCATCCTCACGCTCAAGTTCCGGCTCGGCCTGTTCGAGGACCCCCGCCGGCCGGACGTCGCGCGCCAGCAGGCGGTCATCGCGTCGGCCGAGCACACCGCGGTGAACCTCGAGGTCGCGCGCCGCTCCCTCGTGCTCCTCACCAACGACGGCACCCTCCCGTTCGCGGGCGGGCTCGCCCGCGCCGCCGGGGTGCCCGACGGCCGGGCCCTCGCCCCGGACGGTGCGCCCGCCCGGACGATCGCCGTCGTCGGCCCGAACGCGGACGACGACCACACCCAGCTCGGCGACTGGGCGGGCGCGTCGGGGCAGGCCGACTGGCTGCCCGACGGCCACCCGCGCGAGATGACGACGACCGTGCTCGACGGCTTCCGCGCGCTCGCCCCGGAGGGCTGGGCCGTGACGCACGCGCGCGGCGCCGACGTCCTGACGCTCGCGCCCGACCCCGAGGGCGAGCTGTTCCCCGACGGGCAGCCCCGGCCGCAGGTCGTCGTCCCCGTCGCGCCCGACGACGCGCTGATCGCCGAGGCCGTCGCCGCCGCGCGCGACGCCGACCTCGCCGTCGCGGTGGTGGGCGACCGCATCGAGCTCGTGGGCGAGGGCCGCTCGACCGCGACGCTCGAGCTCGTCGGCGGCCAGGTCGCGCTGCTCGACGCCCTCGTCGCCACCGGCACCCCCGTGGTCGTGGTCGTCGTCGCGTCGAAGCCGCTCGTCCTGCCGCCGTCGGCGCACGCGGCGGCGGCGGTCGTCTGGGCGGCCAACCCCGGGATGCGGGGCGGCCAGGCCGTCGCGGAGCTCGTGCTCGGGCTGATCGAGCCCGAGGGGCGCCTGCCGATCTCGTTCGCGCGCCACGCCGGCCAGCAGCCCACGTACTACAACGTGGTCCGCGGCCAGCACGGCGTCCGCTACGCCGACCTCACGCAGAGCCCCGCGTTCGCGTTCGGCGAGGGCCTGAGCTACACCACCGTCGAGTACGACGGCCTGCGGGTGCTCGGCACGGAGCACGGGCCCGACGACGTCGTGCGCGCCGAGGTCACGCTGACGAACACCGGGCCGCGCCCCGTGCGCGAGACCGTCCAGGTCTACGTGAGCGACACCGTCACGTCCGTGACCTGGGCCGAGAAGGAGCTCAAGGCCTACCGCAAGGTGGACCTCGCGCCGGGCGAGTCGACGACCGTCGGCCTCGAGGTGCCCGTGGCGGACTGCACGCTCGTCGACGCGCGCGGGCGCCGCGTCGTCGAGCCGGGCGAGTTCGAGCTGCGCGTCGGGCCGTCGTCGCGCGAGGACGCGCTCCTGCGCGCGACGTTCACCGTCACGGGGTAGCCCCGAGGGCTCCAGGCACGCGCCGTGCGCGTCACGGAGGGCGCCCGGGTCGACCCGGGCGCCCTCCGTGGTGCGGGGTGGCCGCGCGTCAGGCGCCGGTCGCGACGCGCTCCCGCTCGACGGCGGACTCCTCGCGGTCGACGCGCGCCGCCCGCAGCCGCGACATGATCACCGCGCCGAACGCGATGGCGGCCGCGACGACCGCGATCCCGATGCGCAGGACGTGGTTCGCGTCCTCGGGCACGCTCATGAGCACCACCGCCGGCGCGATGAGCACCGACACGAGGTTCATCACCTTGATGAGCGGGTTGATCGCGGGGCCGGCGGTGTCCTTGAACGGGTCGCCCACCGTGTCGCCGATGACCGTCGCGTCGTGCGCCGGCGAGCCCTTGCCCCCGTACGCGCCGTCCTCGACGATCTTCTTCGCGTTGTCCCACGCCCCACCCGAGTTGGCGAGGAACACCGCCATGAGGACGCCCGCGCCGATCGCCCCGGCGAGGAACCCGGCGAGCGGCCCGACGCCCAGGCCGAAGCCGACGGCGATGGGCGCGAACGCCGCGAGCAGACCGGGGGTCGCGAGCTCGCGCAGCGAGTCGCGCGTGCAGATGTCGACGACCTTGCCGTACTCGGGGCGCTCCTGGAACGTCATGATCCCGGGGTGCTCGCGGAACTGGCGGCGCACCTCGAACACGATCGCGCCCGCGGCGCGGGTCACGGCGTCGATCGCGAGGCCCGAGAACAGGAACACGGTCGCGGCACCGAGGATCAGGCCCACGAGCGTGATCGGCGAGATGATCTCGTAGTCGAGCATCGACGCGACGAGCCCTCCGCCCACCCGCTCGACGTCGGCCATCGCGTGGCTCATCGCGTCCGCGTACGACCCGAACAGCGCCGTCGCGGCGAGGACGGCCGTCGTGATCGCGATGCCCTTGGTGATGGCCTTCGTCGTGTTGCCCACGGCGTCGAGGTCCGTGAGGATCTGGGCCGCCTCCTCGTCGCCGTCGCCCGACTCGCCCACCGACATCTCGTAGATGCCCTGGGCGTTGTCGGAGACGGGGCCGAACGTGTCCATCGCGACGATGACGCCGACCGTCGTCAGCAGGCCGCACCCGGCGAGGGCCACGAGGAACAGCGCGAGCCACACGGACCCGCCCGCGAGCAGGAACAGGCCGCAGATCGCCGCGGCGATCACGCCCGCCGTGTACACGGCCGACTCGAACCCGACCCCGATGCCGGACAGCACGACCGTCGCCGCGCCCGTGCGCGAGGTGGCCGCCACGTGCAGGGTGGGCTTCGACGTCGTCCCGGTGAAGTAGCCCGTGATCCACAGGATGATGCCCGCGAGGACGATGCCGATGACGACGGCGAGGCTCGCGACGACGCGCGGGTCCGCCGCGATGCCGGACAGCTCGCCGAGGTCCGCCGTGCCGTCGAGCGCGGCGAACGACGACGGCAGGTAGACGAACGCCGCGACGGCCGCGAGCGCCGCGCCGACGAGCGCCGACAGGTAGAAGCCGCGGTAGATCGCCTTGAGCCCGTTCTCCTGGCCCCGCACGCGAGTGATGAAGACGCCGAGCACCGCGACGAGCGCACCGAGCGCCGTGACGACGAGCGGGAAGACGAGACCCTCCTCGCCCATCGCCGCCTTGCCGAGGATGAGCGCGGCGACGAGCGTCACCGCGTAGGACTCGAACAGGTCGGCCGCCATGCCCGCGCAGTCGCCGACGTTGTCGCCCACGTTGTCCGCGATCGTGGCGGCGTTGCGCGGGTCGTCCTCCGGGATGTGCTGCTCGACCTTGCCGACGAGGTCGGCGCCGACGTCGGCCGCCTTGGTGAAGATCCCGCCGCCGACGCGCATGAACATCGCCAGCAGCGCCGCGCCGAACCCGAAGCCCTCGAGCACCGCCGGGGCGTCGCCCTTGTAGACGAGCACGACGCCCGCGGCGCCGAGCAGGCCGAGCCCGACGACCGACATGCCGACGACGCCGCCCGTCCGGAACGCGATGCGCGCGCCCTCCGAGCGCCCGCCCGGTCGGGTCGCGGCCGAGGCGACGCGCACGTTCGCGCGCACCGCGAGCCACATCCCGAGGTAGCCGATCGCGGCCGAGAACCCGGCGCCCACGAGGAACGCGACCGAGCGCCCCACGCGGATGCCGCCGTCGCCCGGCAGCAGGAACAGGAGGCCGAAGACGATCGCCGCGAACAGCGCGAGCGTGCGGAACTGGCGGCTCAGGTACGCGCCGGCGCCCTCCTGCACGGCCTGGGCGATGTCCTGCATCTTCGCCGTGCCCTCGTCCGCGGCGAGGACCTGTCTGCGCAGGACGACCGCGAAGGCCAGGGCCACGAGGGCGATCGCCGCGATGACCGCGACGATGGTGAGACTTTCCGTACCGAGCGTGAGCATCCGTCCTCCTTGACGAACCGCGCGACCGTCGCGCCGGTCCCCTGCCGGAGCGATGGGGGTGAGTCTACGCACGTGTGTCGTACGTCACGACCACTCGTGCAGGACGTCACGAGCGTGCTCGGCGACAGCGCCCTCGGGCGTGTCAGCCCGGCGGACGCGCGGCCCCTGGGCGGGGGCCCACGGCGAGGCGCGCGACGGCGTCGGGCCGGGTGAGCGGGTAGAGGTGGCCCTCCCCCGCGAGCCCGACGCGCGGGACCGCAAGCCGGTCCGACAGCTCGCGCTGCGCGCGCAGGAACCGGGCGCTCGCGCGCAGCCCGGTGACGAGCAGCGGCTCGACGCCCGCGGGCAGGCGGTGGCCGTCGTCGAGCAGCGCGCGCACGCGCGGCGCCTGCTCCCAGCTCGCGAACCACTGGTGGGCGAGCAGGGTCCACGCGTCGCGCGACCCGTAGCGGGCGCGGGCGACGTCGCGCGGGAGACGGTCCGGCGCGCGCGTGACCACCCGCACGCCCGCGCGGCGCAGCGCCGGCCCGGTCACGGCGAGACCGGCCGCGAGGGCGCCCGCCACCGCCGTGCCCGCCCGGGCGGCGACGGTGCCCGTGTGCAGGGCCGGGAGATGGACCTCCCACGGGCTCGTCGGGTCGAGGAGCACGAGCCGCCGGACCTCGCCCGGGTGCAGCAGCGCCCACTCGATCGCCGTGAGCCCGCCCACGGAGTGCCCGACGAGGTCCACGGGCTCCGACCCGTCGACACCGAGGCCCGCGCGCACCACGTCGACCGGTCCCGTCACGGGCACGCGCCACGCGTCGAGGACCCGGACGTCGTCGGTGCCGGACGCAGCGCCGAGGGTACGTGCGAGCGGGGCGAAGTCCTCGGGCGTGAGCGCCAGGCCCGGCAGGACGACCCAGGTCATGCGGACTCCCTCTCTCGCGGTGCGCGACCACCCTACGGAGCGCTCCTGGGCGTGCGTAGGGTGGAGCCCGTGTCGACGCCCAGCACCCCCGTGACCGACCCGACCCCGCACGACCGCGCCCTCGCGCACGCGCACGACCTCGCGACGTTCGTCGAGGCGTCCCCGTCGTCGTACCACGCCGCCCACGAGGTCGCGCGCCGGCTCGAGGCCGTCGGCTTCGAGCGCCTGGACGAGACCGCGGCGTGGCCGTCGGCGACCGACGGCGAGGGCGGCGGGCCCGCGGGCGGGCGGTACGTCGTCGTGCGCGACGGCGCGGTGATCGCCTGGGCCGTGCCCGCGGGCGCGACCGCGACGACGCCGTTCGCGATCCTCGGCGCCCACACCGACTCCCCCGGCTTCAAGCTCAAGCCGCGCCCGAGCGTCGGCCGCGAGGGCTGGTGGCAGGCGGGCGTGGAGGTCTACGGCGGTCCGCTGCTCAACTCGTGGCTCGACCGCGAGCTCGAGCTCGCCGGGCGGCTCGTCACCGCCGACGGCGAGGAGCACCTCGTGCGCACCGGTCCCCTGCTGCGCATCCCGCAGCTCGCGATCCACCTCGACCGCGCCGCGAACGACGGGCTCACGCTCGACAAGCAGCAGCACACGCAGCCCGTGTGGGGGCTCGCGTCGGCGTCCGGTCCGGCCGGGTCCGACGTCGCGGGCGCGCCGCACGGGACGAGCGGCGGGGACGTGCTCGCCGAGCTCGCGCACCACGGGGGCGTGCGGGCGAGCGAGGTCGCGGGGTACGACGTCGTCGTCGCCGACACCCAGGCACCCCGCGTGTTCGGCGCGCACGACGCGTTCCTCGCGTCCGGGCGGCTCGACAACCTGCTGTCGGTGCACGCCGGCCTCGTCGCGCTGCTCGAGGTCGCGGGCACGCCCGACCGGCCCGTCGAGGGCGCCACGATCCCCGTGCTCGCCGCTTTCGACCACGAGGAGATCGGGTCGGAGTCGCGCTCCGGCGCGTCGGGCCCGTTCCTCGCCGACGTGCTCGACCGGGTCGCGGCCGGCCTCGGCGCGACGGCCGAGGAGCGGCACCGCCAGCTCGCGGGGTCGCTGTGCGTGTCGAGCGACGTCGGCCACTCCGTCCACCCGAACTACCCCGAGCGGCACGACCCCGCGAACCGGCCCCTCGCCGGCGGCGGGCCGATCCTCAAGATCAACGCGAACCAGCGCTACACGACCGACGCGCACGGCGCGGCGGCGTGGGCACGCGCCTGCGCCCGGGCCGGGGTGCCGAGCCAGGAGTTCGTGTCGAAGAACACCGTGCCGTGCGGCTCGACCATCGGGCCGCTCACCGCGACCCGTCTCGGCATCCGCACGGTCGACGTCGGCGTCCCCATCCTCTCGATGCACTCCGCGCGCGAGCTCACCGCCGTCGTGGACCCGTGGTACCTGTCCCGCGCGGTGCTCAAGATCTTCCAAGGCTGAGCCCCCCCACCTCCACCCCCTTCACCGGCCGAGCAGGCGGTTCCGGCCCGTCCAGGACACCGGACGGACCACGACCGCCTGGTCGGGCAGCCGCGATGGCCTGGTCGGGACCAGTCAGGGGCGTTCCGCGCGGGCGCGGACGCCGCGCAGCATCTTCTGCGTCATGAGGAAGCTCACCGGCTGCACCGCCTCGACGATCGCGCGGCCCGCGGCGCCCAGCGGCAGGTACCGCTCGCGGACGAGCAGACGTGACCGGAGCGTGCCGTCCGGCCCCGGCGGGAGCGGCCGCACGACGAACGCCCACGAGAACCGGAACGGCATCGTGTCCGGCTGCCCGGGCCCCGGCGCACCGAGCAGCACGAGGTGCGAACCGGGCTCGAGCGCCGCGACCCGCAGCACGGCCTCGTCGGCCAGGTGGACGTCGTCGCCCACGGCCAGGCCCTGCCAGCGCTCCTCGATCGCGTCCGCGCTGCGGATGCCCAGGCCGACGAGGTCCTCGAGCGCGTCGTAGGAGTAGAAGCCGCCGCGGCCCTGGCCGAGCTGGACGAGCCACGGCCAGACGGCGGCCGGCGGCGCGTCGACCGTCACGGCCCGCGTCGCGACCACGGCTCGCGCGTCGGGCACGAGGTCGTCGCCCGGGAGCACGCACTCGTGCTCGCCCTCCCAGGTGCCCCACGTCTGGGTCAGGCGCCGGGTGAGCAGGAGCGCCCCGACGGCGAGCGCCGTCGTCGTCACGACCCGGACCCCGCGCCACGCTGCCATGCGTCGATCGTCGGCCGTGCGCCCCGCCCCGCGCGAGGGCCGGAGGTCCCGAGCACGGCGGCCCTCGGCCGGACCGTGGGCCGGAGGTGGGACACTCGGAGACGTGCTGCACGCCCCCACCACCTCCCCGCGACCGACGAGCGCGACGCTGCTCGACGTGCTGCGCGCGGGCGGGCGGCGCGACGAGCGGCTGCGGCACGTGCGCGAGCTCCCCGCGCGCCCCGGCACGCAGGGCGAGTGGCCCGCGTGGGCCGACGCGTCGCTCGTCGCCGGGTACCGCGCGCTCGGCGTGGAGCGGCCCTGGGAGCACCAGGTGGAGGCCGCCGACGCCGCGTGGTCGGGCCGGCACGTTGCGCTCGCGACCTCCACGGGCTCCGGCAAGTCGCTCGCGTTCTGGCTCCCGGCGCTCACGGCCGTCCGCGCCGACGCCGCGGCGCGCGTGCTCGACCCCGGTCGCATCGAGTCGGTCGCGCGCCGTGGTGCCGTGCTCTACCTCTCGCCCACGAAGGCGCTCGCGGCCGACCAGCTCTCCGGTCTCCAGCGCCTCCTCGACGCCGCCGGGACGCGCGACGTGCGGGTCGCGACGTGCGACGGCGACACCGCGCAGGACGAGCGCCGGTGGGTGCGGGAGCACGCCGACGTCGTCCTCACGAACCCGGACTTCCTGCACTTCGCGCTCCTGCCGCACCACCGCGGCTGGACGCGGCTGCTGCGGGACCTGCGGTACGTCGTCGTGGACGAGGGGCACGCCTACCGCGGGGTGTTCGGCGCGCACGTCTCCCTCGTCCTGCGGCGCCTGCGCCGGCTCGCCGCGCACTACGCGCGCGAGGGCGACCCGCCTCCGACGTTCGTCGTCGCGTCGGCGACGACCGCCGACCCGGCCACGAGCGCGGCCCGGCTCGTCGGGGTCGAGCCCGACGACGTCGTGACCGTCGCGCGCGACACCTCGCCCGCGGGGCGCAAGACGTTCGCGCTGTGGGAGCCGCCCGTCGTCGTGGGCTTCGAGGCGTCCGCGGACGCCGGGCCCGCGGAGGGTCACGACGACGACCCCGCGGTCGCGACGCCCGCCGAGGGACCCGAGCACCCGCGCCGCAGCGCCACGGCCGAGACGGCCGACCTGCTCGCCGACCTCGTCATCGCGGGCGCCCGCACGCTCGCGTTCACGCGCTCGCGCCGCGGCGCGGAGTCCGTCGCGGTCCAGACGCAGGACAGCGTGCGCGTCGTCGACCCCCGGCTCGTGCGCCGCGTCGCCGCCTACCGGGGCGGGTACCTGCCCGAGGAGCGGCGCGAGCTCGAGGACGCGGTGCGCACCGGCGACGTGCTGGGCCTCGCGACGACCAACGCGCTCGAGCTGGGCGTCGACATCTCGGGGCTCGACGCCGTGCTCATCGCAGGCTGGCCCGGCACCCGCATGTCCGTGTGGCAGCAGGCGGGCCGCGCCGGGAGGGCGGGCGCCGACGGCCTCGTCGCATTCGTCGCGCGCGAGGACCCGCTCGACACGTTCCTCGTGCACCACCCCGAGGCCGTGTTCGACGCGCCGCTCGAGGCGACCGTGTTCGACCCCGCGAACCCCTACGTCCTCGCGCCGCACCTGTGCGCGGCGGCGGCGGAGGTGCCGCTGCGGTCGGAGGACCTCGCCGCGTTCGGCGCGCCCGACGTGGTGCGCGGCCTGCTCGACGTGCTCGTCGCGCGCGGCGCCCTGCGCCGCCGGGCGTCCGGCTGGTACTGGACGCACGCGCAGCCCGCGTCGGGCATGACCGACCTGCGCGGCTCCGGCGGCGCGCCCGTCCGGGTCGCCGAGGCACGCACCGGCCGGCTGCTCGGGACCGTCGACGCCGCCTCCGCGGACGGCTCGGTGCACGACGGCGCGGTGTACGTCCACCAGGGCCGCACCTACGTCGTCGAGCACCTCGACCTCGCGGACCACGTCGCGCTCGTGCGTCGGCAGGACGTCGACCACGGCACGTGGTCCCGGTCGACCACGTCCATCACGATCGTCGACGAGCCCACGGGCGGGGACGTCGCGACGGGCCGCGACGTCGTCGAGCGCAGCTGGGGCCCGGTCGGCTGGGGCTACGGCCCGGTCGACGTGTGCTCCCAGGTGGTGAGCTTCCAACGCCGCCGCCTCCTCGACATGCAGGTCCTCGGCACGGAGACCCTCGACCTCCCCGAGCGCACGCTGCCGACGATGGCCGTCTGGTGGACCGTCCCCGCCGCCGTGATCGAGGAGGCGGGCGTCGACGCCGACGAGCTGCCCGGCGCGCTGCACGCCGCCGAGCACGCGTCGATCGGCCTGCTCCCCCTCCTCGCGACGTGCGACCGCTGGGACCTCGGCGGGGTGTCCACCGCGCTGCACGCCGACACCGGCGAGGCCACCGTGTTCGTCCACGACGCCTACCCCGGCGGAGCCGGCTTCGCCGAGCGCGGGTTCGAGCTCGGCGCGACCTGGCTCCGCGCGACCCGCGACGCCATCGCCCGCTGCCCGTGCCACGACGGCTGCCCGGCGTGCGTGCAGTCGCCGAAGTGCGGGTCGTACAACGCCCCGCTCGAGAAGGCCGCCGCCGTCCGGCTGCTCGACGCCGTGCTCGCGCACGCCCCGGTCGCCGAGACCGACCCCGCGGGGCGGAGCGCCGGTTCCCCGCGATAGGGCACCGCTTCCCCCGCGGGGTCGAGCACCGCTGCTGCCGGGCCCGGACAGGTGCCGCCGCCCGACGGACCGCTGCGGCTCACCGCGCGCTCGCCGGGCCGGCACGTGCTGCGGCGGTCGCGCGGCCGAGCGAGGCGCCGAGGAACGTGACGCCGGCTCTCGACTCGACGTCCACCCGGACGACCCCCGCGCCCTGCTCCGTGCACGCGACCACCACGACCCGGTTGTGCGCCGCGGTCTCGCGCGCCCGGCCGCACGGTTCCCACCCGTCGCGTGCTGCCGCCGCCGCCGCGAGCGCCGCGAGGTCGGCTCCGGTCTGCGCCGTGCCACGCGCCGCCTGCGCCTGCGCGAGCGCGCCGAGCGCGACCGCCAGCACGAGGAGCGCCGCGACGACGCCGAGCACGAGCACGGTGCCCGCTCCGCGCTCTGCATCGATGTGGGGTTCGGTGACCGCCCCGAGCCCCACCCCCGCTCGCCCGTCGGTGTCCGTCTCGGTCTCCGCTGCGGCTTCGGCCCCGGTCCGACCCACGGCCACGGCCACGGCCTCGGCCTCGGCCTCGGTCTCGGTGCACCGCCCCCGAGGTGACCGCGCCGTGGTCATGGCTCGGCCCAGGCGACGGCCTCGCCGCTGGCGCGCAAGGGCGAGCCCGCGAGCCACCCGCCCACGACGGGCGTCGTGACGCGCACCTCGACCCACGGGTCGCCCCGCACCACGCCGACCGTCGCGCCGGCTCCGGCGACCCGGAGCGCCGTCGCCCGCACGGTCGCGTCGTCCTCGCCGATGGCCACCGCCCGGGCGGCGGCCCTCGCCGCGTCGGCGGAGCGCATCTGGGCGCCCGCCGCCGCGGCGAGGGTGAGGACCACGACGAGAACCAGGACGACCGCCGGCAGGGCGACCGCGAGCTCGGCCGTGACCGCACCGCGCTCGCCGCCCTCGCGGGTCCGACCCCTCGGCCGGCGGCCCTCGGCCCCGGCGTCCCGTCGCACGGCTCAGCCCAGCGAGAGCGCGCTGCGCACGATGCCGAGCAGCATCTCGCGCACCTCGCCGCTCTTCAGCACGACGATGAGCAGCCCGGCGAAGCCCGCCGCGGCCACCGTCGCGATGGCGTACTCCGCGGTCGCGAGACCCGCCTCGCCGTCCTGCCCCGTGCTCGTCCCCGTCAGGCGCGCGAACGCGCGTCGCGGCTGTCGTGTCATCTCCGGCTCCCCTCTCGTGGCCCGCGTCGTGCGGGCGGTCGGAGCGACCCTGCCGGGACCGGCGGCTGCGGCGCACCCCACCTCGCAGCGCCGGTGGACGGGGCCCTCGGGGCGACGACCTGTGCACAGCGGCGAGCGCTCCGCACGCGTCGACGGCCCGAGCGCCCAGCCCTCGCCGACAGGGCGAGCGTCCAGCCCGGTTCGACGGGCCGAGCGTCCAGCCCGGGTCGACAGGTCGACGCGGCCGACCCGGTCGACAGGGCGACACGCCCGCCCGGTCGACGGGTCGAAGCGCGCGGCTCGGTCGACGGATCGAGCGACCCCCCCTGGTCGACGGCGCGTGCGGTCAGCCCCAGGTCAGGGGGTCGAGCTCGAGGTGGAAGCGGAGCCGGCCCGGGTCGACCGCGGACCCGTACCGCGGCGCCAGCGACTCCTCCAGGGCACGGGCGTGCTCCGGCCAGGTGTCCTGGGCGTTCGCCAGGAGGAGGGAGAGGTCGGCGTGCCGGTCCGCGACCCCGAGCCGCCCGACGTCGACGAACCCGCGGACCTCCAGCGTCTCCGGGTCGAGCAGGACGTTGGGCAGGCACAGGTCGCCGTGGCAGACCACGAGGTCCGCCACCTGCTGCTCCCGCCGCGCCGGCAGCTCGGCGGTGAGCTCCGCGAGGAGGTCCGCAGGGTCCCGGGACTCCTGCTCCGGCCGCAGGAACTCCGGGTGCACGCGGCCGCCGTCGACCACGTCGCGGGCGAGGGCGACCATGGCGTCGAGGCTCCGGTCGAACGGGCAGCCGTCGACGGGGAGGTCGTGGAGGGTCCGCGCCGCCGCGAGGACGTTCGTCCAGGCGCGGTCGACCTGGTCGGGGCGGACCGTGTCGGCGGGCACCCCCGGCACCGTGCGCGTCACGAGGACGGCTCCCTCCCCCGTGTCCTCCCACGCCAGCACCTCGGGGACGGCGATCCCGCGGGCGGCCGCCCAGAGCGCGCGGTCTCGCTCGCCCACCAGGGCGGCCACCTGGTCCGGGCCCACGACCTTGGCGTACCGGGAGCCGTCCGCGCTGACGAGCACACGGGCCGAGGACTCACCGCTCCCTGCTTCGCGCCAGGCGTCGTCTCGGAGCGGGCCGGGCACGCGGGCGGCGGGAGACGGTTCCATGCGGACACCGTAGCGAGCGCGGCCTCCCGTCCCGACCTCCCGAGCTCCTAGCCGGAGAGCAGGCCCGCGCCGAGGGAGACGAGGACGGGCAGCAGCCCGACGAGCACGAACGCGGGCAGGAAGCACGCACCGAGCGGGAGCACGAGGTGCACGGCGAGCCGCGCCGCGGCCGCCTTGGCCGCTCCGGTCCGGTCCTGCCGCGACGCCGCGGCGGCAGCCCGCAGCGACGACGCGGGAGCAGCGCCGTGCAGCCACGCGGGTCGCAGCGCCCGCTGGACGACCCCGAGCCGCGGCGGCGCGCCGGCCCAGGCGCCGTCCCACGACGCCCCCAGGAGGAGCGCGGCTCCCGCAGCACGCAGCCCGGCACCGTCGCGGCCCCCGACGCACGTCCCGACGACGTCCAGCGCTCGCGGGACCGCCGCACCCGACCCGACGGCGGCCGCGAGCAGCTCGAGGAGCACCCCGGTCTCGATGCCGGGGTCGCGGTCGTCGCCCCGTGGCCGTCGACCGCCCTCCCCGGCGGGGGCCGCGTCGCGCCCGCGTCCTGCCCGCCCGACGGCGGCCGCGCGCCGCCCGGCCTCGGCGCGCGCGGACCACCACGGCGCGGCGCCCGCCAGCACGCAGAGCGCCAGGAGGACGAGGGTCATCGGTGCTCTCCTTCCCGGGCGGGCCTCGCGCGCAGCACGGTCACCGGTCCTGCCCCGCCGTGCGCGCCCGCTCGACGAGCCGCGCGGACCACGTGCGCCCCGCCGCGAGCAGCAGGACCCCGAGGAGCACGCCCGCCGTCCCGAGGCCGCCGTCGGTCGCCGTGCCGAGCGGGTCGGCGCCCAGCACGTAGCCGAGCAGCACGCCGACCGCGGGGAGCCAGAGCAGCACGCGGGCGGTCGCGCGCGGTCCGGCGAGCGCCGCCTCCCGCTCGGCGCGCGCCTCGGCGTCCGCGGCCACGGACGCGGCGACCTCGTCGAGCACGGTCGCGAGCGGCGCGCCCAGCTCCGCGGCCAGCCGGCACGCCGAGACGAGGGCACGCGCCGTCGCCGGGCCGCCGACGTGCGGCGCGAGGTCCGCGACGCGGGGGACGCCACCGCCGTCGACGCGCACCCCGACCGCACGGGTCCACGCGACGCCGGGCGCGGCTCCCGACCGCAGGAGCGACCCGACCTGCGTCACGACGACGCGCACGAGCTCGGGCACCGCCCGCGGTCGGCCGGGGCGGCGCAGCACGGACCACCGCGTGGCGCGCGACGCCGGCCGGCCGACGACGCGACGCGCCGACCGCCCGACCGGCGCCGTGGCGCACCAGACCGCGGCACCGACGAGCACACCCACGACGACCGTCATGCGCCGCTTCTCCCGCCGCGCGTCGTCGGCGCCGCACCCGGTCGCCGGCCCACGCCACGCCGCCGCGTCATGCCGACCACCGCCCCACGAGCTCGTCCCACGCCGGTCCCGCGACGGGCCCCGCCGCGCCCGTCGGCCCACCGCCCGCCGACCCACCGCCCGGCGGCACGACCGTCCCGTCCCACGACCCGGCGACGTCCACGCGCAGGGCGCCGCGCTCGTCCTGCCGCACGACGCCCAGCTGCGCGAGGACCCGCCGGGTCGTGCCCGCCGTGCGGACGCGGCGCAGGTGCAGCACGACGTCGAGCCCGCCCGCGGCCTGCGCGGCGGCGGCGGCCCGGTCCATCCCCGCGAGCGCCGCGAGCGCCTCCAGCCGGGCGGGGACCACCTCGACGTCGTTGGCGTGGATCGTCGCGAGGCCGCCGTCGTGGCCGGTGTTGAGCGCCATGAGCACCTCGCGGACCTCCGGCCCGCGGCACTCGCCCAGCACGATGCGGTCGGGGCGCATCCGCAGCGCGGCGCGCACGAGGTCGGCGAGGTCCACGCCGCCCGCGCCCTCGACGTTCGGCCGCCGGGCGGTGAGGGGGACGACGTGGGGGTGGTCGGGGTCGAGCTCGCGCGCCTCCTCGACGCAGACGACCCGCTCGTCGCGCGGGACGAGCGCGAGGAGCGCGGCGAGGAGCGTCGTCTTGCCGGTGCCCGTGCCGCCGGACACGAGGACGTTCGCGCGCCGCGCGACGAGCCCGCGCAGCACCGCCTCCCACGCGTGCGGGACGGTGCCGCCCGCGACGAGGTCGTCGAGCCGGAACGTCCGGGTCCGCAGGACGCGCAGCGAGACGACCGCCCCCGTCGCGCACACGGGCGCGACGACGGCGTGCAGCCGCGTCCCGTCCGGGAGGCGGGCGTCGACGACGGGCGACGCGTCGTCGAGCCGCTGCCCGCCGGCCGCTGCGAGGCGCACCGCGAGCGCCCGCACGGCCTCGGGGCCGCCGAGCGCGACCTCGACCCGTTCGAGCCCGGCGCCGCGGTCGACCCACACGTCGTCGGGCCCGTTGACGAGCACGTCCGTCACGCCGGGCTCGTCGAGGTACCGCTGGAGCGGCCCGGCCCCGAAGATCTCCGCGTGGGCCGTCCGGGTCAGCTCGCGCAGCGCGGTCGTGCCGAGCACCCGGCCCGACGCCCGCAGCGCGTCCGCGACGGCCGCGTCGCCGAGCGTCTCGGTGGCACCGCCCTGCTCGTCGCCCGACCGCACGAGGCGGTCCCGGACGCCGTCGAGCAGCGCGACCCGGCCGCGCTCGGCACGCGGCGGCACCTCCCCGCGCCGGTGCGCGTCGTCCGCGACACTCCCGTCTCGACCGCGCCCACCGCGCAGCGCCTCCCGCCCGGTCACCGGACGGGCCCGAGGTAGCGTGCGGCGAGCTCGCGACCGGCCCGCAGGACCGGGCCGCGGCCGGCGCACGGTCCCTGCCCGCGCTCGACCGCGCCCGCGAGCGCGCGGTCCCACCCGGCCGTCGCGGCGACGTCGAGCCCGACGGCGGCGGCCACCTCGGGCGGCGAGAGCCGACCGGGCGCGGGACCGCGGACCACGAGGGCGGCCCGGCCGGGAAGCCGGTCGCGCACCGCGGCCGCGCCCGCGACCCCGGCGACGTCGAGCGGTGTCACGAGGAGCACCTCGTCGCAGGCCTCGAGCAACGACGCCCCGGCCGCACCCGGCGCGAGGGCCGCGCGGTCGGCGTCGAGCACGAGCACCCCGGACCTCGCCGCCGTGGCCTCGGCGAGCGCGGCGACCACGTCGGCGAGCGCCGCCTGCTCCGGGCCCCCGCCGCGCTCGGTGCTGACCACCGGCACGGTGCCCCAGCGGGGCAGGCGCGCGAGGAGGTCGTCGCCGTCGAGCCGGCCCCGCGCGTCGGCGAGGTCCGGCCAACGCACGCCCGGGTCCTGCTCGACGCCCAGGAGGACGTCGAGGCCCCCGCCCAGGAGGGCGAGGTCGACCAGGCACGTCGGCGCGCGCCGCCGGGCGACCGCCCGGGCCAACGACGCGGCGACGACGCTCGCCCCCGCCCCGCCGCGCGCACCGACCACCGCCACGACCGCTCCGTCCATCGCGCTCCCCCGCCCTCCGTCGACCGGGGACCACCCTGGCCCGGCGACGCGGGCCGCCGTCGGCCCGTCGCCGACCCTGGGGACGGGCCCGTCGGCGAGCGCTCCTGGGGACGGCCACGTTCCGCCGCTAGGCTCGCGACCGTGACCCCGCTCCCGGACCCGACGGACCCGCCGCGCGCCGGCCGGGTCGCCGCGTTCTTCGACCTGGACAAGACGATCATCGCGACGTCGTCGGCCGCGGCGTTCTCGCGGCCGTTCTTCGCGGGCGGGCTCATCAACCGCGGGGACGTGCTGCGCAGCGCGTACGCGCACTTCCTGTTCATGGTGGGCGGCGCCGACGCGGACCAGACGGAGCGCATGCGCGCGCACCTGTCGAACCTCGTGACCGGCTGGGACGTCGCGACCGTCTCCCGCATCGTCGAGGAGACGCTCCACGAGCACATCGACCCGGTCGTGTACGCGGAGGCGGTCGAGCTCATCGAGTCGCACCACGAGCACGGGCACGACGTCGTCATCGTCTCCGCCTCGGGCAGCGAGGTGGTGGAGCCCATCGCCGCGGTGCTCGGCGCCGACCACGCCATCTCGTCGCGGATGGCCGTCGAGGGCGGCCGCTACACGGGGGCGATCGACTTCTACGCGTACGGCGAGAACAAGGCCGTCGCCCTGCGCGAGCTCGCGGAGCGTGAGGGCTACGACCTCGCGGCGAGCTACGCGTACTCGGACTCCGTGACCGACGCCCCGATGCTGAGCGCCGTCGGGCACGCGTTCGTCGTCAACCCCGACCGGACGCTGCGCCGTCTGGCCGCCGAGCACGGGTGGGGTGCGCTGACGTTCTCGCGGCCCGTCGCCCTGCGCTCGCAGCTCGCCGCGCCGACGCCGGTGCTCGCCGCCGCGGGCCTCGTCGGGCTCGGCGTCGTCGGGTGGCTCGTGTGGCGGGCGTGGCGCCGCCGCTCGCGCGGCTGAGCCACCCGTCCGACACCCGCGGACGCGCGCCGAAGGGCCCGATCCGGACCTCCCGGACCAACCGCACCGGCGTGTTCGAACCCCGGTAGAACACGGTGTGGAAGAACCCCCGGAGCGCTTGCGCCCGCCGTCCCGACGGGCTGTCATGGAAGGACAACAGCATCGCGGCGGTACCCACGCGCAGGGCAGTCCACCGAAGGACGCGCTGACCGGAGCGGACCCGGCCACGACGGCCCCCGACCCGTTGCAGCGACTTGGAGCGAGCGCGCCTGTTCACCGTCGCCGCTGGCGACCACGGCGTCCGCGAGGGCGCCGTCGTCGTGTCTGGGCTCACGCGCCCCGTTCCCGCGTCGCGGCCTGCCCGCGGGGCGATACTGGGGCCCATGACGTCAGCGCCGAGTGTCTCCTCCTCCATCACCGCCCGCCTCCAGGTCGAGGCCCGCCCCACCGCCGTGAGCGAGCTGACGACGGCGATCGAGCACACCGGGGGCATCGTCACCGCCCTGGACGTGACGGCGTCGGGCCACGAGCGCATCACGGTCGACGTCACCGTCGCGACGCGCGGCGAGGAGCACGCCGGGCAGATCGTCGAGGCGCTGCGCGCGCTCCCGGGCGTCGTCGTGGACCGCGTCTCCGACCGCACGTTCCTGCTGCACCTCGGCGGCAAGCTGAAGATCGAGTCCAAGGTGCCGATCCGCAACCGCGACGACCTGTCGATGATCTACACGCCCGGCGTCGCGCGCGTGTGCGAGGCCATCGCGGCCAAGCCCGACGACGCCCGCCGCCTGACGATCAAGCGCAATACCATCGCCGTGGTCACCGACGGGTCGGCCGTGCTCGGGCTGGGCGACATCGGCCCGCTCGCGTCGCTGCCCGTCATGGAGGGCAAGGCGGCCCTGTTCAAGCGGTTCGCGGACATCGACGCGTTCCCCATCGCGCTCGACACGACCGACGTCGACGAGATCGTGCGGACGGTGAAGGCCATCGCGCCCGTCTTCGCGGGGATCAACCTCGAGGACATCTCGGCCCCCCGGTGCTTCGAGATCGAGGCGCGGCTGCGGGCCGAGCTCGACATCCCCGTGTTCCACGACGACCAGCACGGCACCGCGATCGTGGCGCTCGCCGCGCTGACCAACGCGCTCAAGGTCGTGGGCAAGGAGCTGCCCGACGTGCGCATCGTCCTCTCGGGCGCGGGCGCGGCCGGGACCGCGGTGCTCAAGCTGCTCCTCGCGGCCGGCGCGCACGACGTCGTCGTCGCGGACATCGAGGGCGTCGTGCACCCGGGCCGCCCGGGCCTGTCCCCGTCCCTCGCGTGGACCGCGGTCAACACGAACCCCCGGCGGGTCACCGGCACGCTGCGCGAGGCCGTCGTCGACGCGGACGTGTTCATCGGCGTCTCCGCGCCGGACGTCCTCACGGGCGACGACGTCGCGCGCATGGCGCCAGACGCCATCGTGTTCGCGATGGCGAACCCGCGGCCCGAGGTCGACCCGGTCGAGGCGGCGGAGCACGCGGCCATCGTCGGCACCGGGCGCTCCGACTTCGCGAACCAGATCAACAACGTGCTCGCGTTCCCGGGCGTGTTCCGCGGCCTGCTGGACGCGCGGTCGCACCGGATCACCGACGCGATGCTGCTCGCCGCCGCCCGCGCGCTCGCGTCCGCGATCCACGAGGACCAGCTCAACCCGACCTACATCATCCCGAGCGTGTTCAACCCCGAGGTGACGACGCTCGTCGCCGCGGCGGTCGAGCGCGCCGCGCGCGAGGACGGCGTCGCCGAGCCGCCCGCGCTGACCGGCGGCCTCCCGCGCGTCGCGACCACGACGACGTCCGCCCCGACCACCGCCCCGGAGGCCTGAGCGTGCAGCGCGTCACGACCCGCAACGCGGCGTTCCAGCAGTGGGAGGCGCTCCTCACCAACCGCACGAAGCGGCACCGGGCGGGCGAGATGGTCGTCCAGGGGGTCCGGCCCATCACGCTCGCCGTCGAGTCCGGGTGGACCGTGCGGACGTGGCTCGTCGACGCCGACCGGTCGCTGTCGTCGTGGGCCCACGCGATGCTCGACCGCGTCCGCGCGCAGCGGTTCGCCGTGTCGTCCGCGCTCCTGCGCGAGCTCGGCGGCAAGGAGGGCGAGACGCCCGAGCTCCTCGCCGTCGTCGCGACGCCGCCCGACGACCTCGGCCGGATCGGCGGCGGCACCGTGGGCGCCGACTTCCTCGGCGTCGTGCTGGACCGGCCCACGAGCCCCGGCAACGTGGGCACCGTCGCGCGGTCGCTCGACGCGTTCGGCGGGAGCGGGCTCGTCGTCGCCGGGCACGCGGCCGACCCGTACGACCCGCGCGCCGTGCGCGCGAGCACCGGCTCGATCTTCTCCGTGCCGACGGTCCGCGTCCCCGCGGGGCGCGACGTCCTCGACTGGGTCGCCGCGCAGCGCTCCTCCGGGGTCCCGCTGACCCTGCTCGGGACCGACGAGCACGGCGACGTCGAGCTCGCCGAGCACGACCTCACCGGCCCGACGCTCGTCGTCACGGGCAACGAGACCACCGGCCTCAGCGCGGGGTGGCGCGAGGCGTGCGACGTCATGGTGAGCATCCCGATGCTCGGCTCGGCGAGCTCGCTCAACGCCGCGAGCGCGACGACGGTCGTGCTGTACGAGGCCGTGCGGCAGCGCCGGGCGCGCTGACGGACCGGCCGCGGACGGCACACGTCCGACGGCGGGTGCGGCGTCCCGGAGGTGCCGCACCCGCCGTCGTCCCCGCGTCAGGACGAGCGCGGCGCCGTGCTGCCCGGAGCACGGGTGATGTGGTGCACCGCCGCCGTGCGCAGGCCGGCCCCGTTGAACTCCTGGTAGATCTCCTTCGCCTCCTGCAGCGCCTGCTTGATCTGGCTCTTGTCGAGGCGAGCCGCGGTCAGCTGGTTCTGGTAGAGGTACAGGAACGTGTTGAAGTCGATCTTCGTCAGGTCCACCGTGGACTTGACCGCGACGAACGCGCTGATGCGCTCCATCCTCTCGTAGATGCCGCGGGCGGAGACGTTGAGGTACCACGCCTTGAGGTCCACCCGGACGATGGACAGGCCCTCGGTCACGACGTAGTACTCCTCCATCGTGCCCGTCGACGCGGACGCGCCGCCGAGGAACACGGTGAGGGCCTCCGAGATGAGGCCGCCCACCCCGTCGATGATGCTGTCCGCCGTCCCCGAGACGAACGACTTGAGCGACGACTTCACGGTGTCGGCGAGGTGCTCCGCCGACGTGGACGTGAAGGCGTGCACCTCCTTCTTGGACGCGAGGATGGACGTGATGGGCACGGTCGAGTTCGTGCCCCCCGCCCCGCGGAGCGACTCCTGGATCTTCGCGTCGAACAGCTCGGCCTTGGTCTCCCCGAGCCGTGCGAGCGACTCCACGACCTCGCGCTGCGTCTGCGCGAGCTCGTCGCTGTTGTCGAACTGCTTGACGATGTCTCTCACGAGCGACATGACTTCCTCCGATGACGTGTGGTGCGGTGTCGGAGCGCGGCGACGGCCCCGCTCCCGTGGCGCGAGGTCAGAAGAGGACCTGCGTGCCCTGCAGGTCGACCTGCCTGCTCAGCGCGTCCGGCCGCGGGTAGCGGGCGTCCGCCGGGACGGGCCGGTTGTAGCCGTAGACCCAGACGCCTTCGAGCGCCCGCTCCTCCTCGAGCGCGAGGGCGAGCCCCGCCGAGAAGTTGGAGACGTTCTCGGCGCACGCGTGCACGAGCACCGGTCCGACCGGCCCGGGCACCCGGGCGAGGAGCCGCGCGACCTGCCGCCGGCTCCACCCCCAGTCGTCGGCGCCGTTCCCCTCGTCGCCGATCTCCTCGTCGTTGCCGTGCGCGGACAGGCAGACCGGGCCCCGCGCCGTCGTGAGCGCCGCGACGAGCGCCCGTTCCGCGGCGGCCCGTGAACCCTTCGGAAGCAGGACGACCTCGCCCCACGCGTCCGCCCCGGAACCGTGCTCCTCGACGGCCTCGCGGATGTCGTCGTCCTGTGTGCAGACCACCAGCATGTCGTGCCCCCTCTCGTGCGTCGGCGGGGCTGCGTCGCCCCGCCGTCGGCCCGGTGCCTTCGTCCGGGTCCGTCGCCAGGATCTGCCGGCCGCGCACTGCCCCACATCGTCAGTTCTGACTATCTGCGGACGGGACGGCCGCCCCGTGCGCGTGCCAGGGCGGCCGAGGCCGCGAGCTGCGAGGAGACGCCGAGCTTGCCGAGGATCGAGCGGACGTGGGCGCGCACGGTCGCGACCGACAGCACGAGCGCTGCCGCGATCTCGGCCACCGACCGACCGCCCGCGAGGTGCTCCAGCACCTCGGTCTCCCGGCCCGTGAGCGACGCCACCGCCCGGCGGTCGCGCACGACCCCGACGAGCTGGTCGACCAGCAGCGCGTCGCCCGCGCGCACGTCCCCCGCGAGCATGCGGGCGACCGTCCGCACCTGGTCGCCGAACGGCCGCTCCGCGGCGACGACCAGGGCGCCGGCGCGTGCTGCGACCAGCAGCCGTTCCGCCGCGACCGCGCCTCCCAGGACCACGACCGGGCCCGGGCGCCGCAGGACCGCGAGCAGCGGGGGGCCGGGGAGGGAGCCCGCGTCGTCGGCCACGAGCACGAGCCCGCGGCGGCCGCCGGAGCCCGGCCGGAGGGCGTCCTCGGGGACCGTGCGCGCCCCGCAGCGGCCGACGGAGCGCAGCCCGGCGGCCACCGCGACGGCGAGCACGCGGTCCCGGGACGCGACGTCGACGCCGTCGTCCCGGCGTGCGGGCACGGCAGGGCGCGACCGCGCGCCCCGCACCGCCGCGTACGCCAACCCGCCCCCTGTGCCTCGCCGTGAGGCCGCACGCTCCGCGAGGAACGTGAGCCCATGGTGGGGCACCACCCCCCGTGCGGCAACAGCGCGCCGGGGCGCCCGGCGGGTCGTCCGACGGCGCGCTCCCCCGCCGTCCCAGGCGCTCGCCCGCTCCTTTGCGAGCACTCTCGCCGAATCCCGGACGGATGTGACCGCGCTCACCGCAGGAGGTCTACACTCGCCAGGTCGGGGCCCCGGTCGTGCGGCCGTCCGCCCCGTCGTACCGTCGTACCGTCACGCCGCCCCCGGGCGGCCGCCGCGGTCGGCGGGACCGCACCAGAGTCGATGCGCACCGGAGGTCAGCGTGCCAGAGAACGAGCCCGAGGCCGCAGCAGCGGCCACCACGTCCAGCCTGGAGAACCTCCTCCACGAGACCCGGAGCTTCCCCCCGAGCCCCGAGTTCGCCGCGCAGGCGAACGCGCAGCCCGAGCTGTACGAGGAGGCGCGCGCCGACCGGCTCGCGTTCTGGGCGCGGCAGGCGAACGACCTCGTCACGTGGCAGACCCCGTTCACCGAGACCCTCGACTGGTCGCAGGCGCCCGTCGCGCGCTGGTTCGCCGACGGCACGCTCAACGCCGCGTACAACGCGGTGGACCGCCACGTCGAGGCGGGTCTGGGCGACCGGGTCGCGATCCACTTCGAGGGCGAGCCGGGCGACACCCGGACGGTCACGTACGCCGAGCTGCAGCGCGACGTCTCGCGCGCGGCCAACGCGCTCGCGGCCCTCGGCGTCGAGACGGGCGACCGCGTGGTCATCTACCTGCCGATGGTCGTCGAGGCCGTCGTCGCGATGCTCGCGTGCGCGCGCATCGGCGCCCCGCACTCGGTCGTGTTCGGCGGGTTCTCCGCCGACGCGCTGCGCAGCCGCATCGCGGACGCCGAGGCGAAGCTCGTCGTCACGGCCGACGGCGGCTACCGCCGCGGCGCGGCCTCCGCGCTCAAGCCCGCGGTCGACGAGGCGCTCGCGCCGAAGGAGGGCGCGGAGCCGACGACGGTCGAGCACGTCCTCGTCGTGCGCCGCACCGGCCAGGACACCGCGTGGACCGAGGGCCGCGACGTGTGGTGGCACGACGCGCTCGAGGCCGCCGACCCGACGCACACCCCGGTGTGGGTCGAGGCGGAGCACCCGCTGTTCATCCTCTACACGTCGGGCACCACGGGGAAGCCCAAGGGCATCCTCCACACCACGGGCGGCTACCTCACGCAGGCCGCGTACACGCACCGCAACGTGTTCGACCTCAAGGCCGAGACCGACGTCTACTGGTGCACCGCCGACATCGGCTGGGTCACGGGCCACTCGTACGTCGTCTACGGCCCGCTGCTCAACGGCGCGACGCAGGTGATCTACGAGGGCACCCCGGACTCCCCGCACCAGGGCCGCTGGTGGGAGATCGTCGAGAAGTACCGGGTCTCGATCCTCTACACCGCGCCGACGGCGATCCGCGCGTGCATGAAGTGGGGCGAGGAGATCCCCGCGAAGTTCGACCTGTCGTCGCTGCGCGTGCTCGGGTCGGTGGGCGAGCCCATCAACCCCGAGGCCTGGATGTGGTACCGCCGCGTCATCGGTGGCGACCGCACGCCCATCGTCGACACGTGGTGGCAGACGGAGACGGGCGCGATCATGATCTCGCCGCTGCCGGGCGTCACGGCGGCCAAGCCGGGCTCCGCCCAGGTACCGCTGCCGGGCATCGTGGCGGACGTCGTCGACGACGAGGCGCGCTCCGTGCCGAACGGGGGCGGCGGGTACCTCGTGCTGTCCGAGCCGTGGCCGTCGATGCTGCGCGGCATCTGGGGCGACCTCGAGCGCTTCAAGGACACGTACTGGTCGCGCTTCCCGGGCATCTACTTCGCGGGCGACGGCGCCAAGAAGGACGAGGACGGCGACATCTGGCTGCTCGGCCGGGTCGACGACGTCATGAACGTCTCGGGCCACCGCCTCTCCACGACGGAGATCGAGTCCGCGCTCGTCTCGCACGAGACCGTGGCGGAGGCCGCGGTCGTCGGCGCGAGCGACGACCTCACGGGCCAGGCCGTCGTCGCGTTCGTCATCCTGCGCGGCGAGCACGCCGGCCGGGCGTCGGACGCCGACGGCGCGGCCGCCGTGCAGACCGAGCTGCGCAACCACGTGGCGAAGGAGATCGGCCCGATCGCCAAGCCGAAGCGCATCCTCGTCGTGCCGGAGCTGCCGAAGACGCGGTCCGGGAAGATCATGCGCCGCCTCCTGCGCGACGTCGCGGAGAACCGGACGGTGGGCGACGCGACGACCCTCGCGGACTCGTCCGTGATGGAGCTCATCTCGGCGGGCCTGCAGAAGCCGTCGTCCTCGGACGACTGACGCGCCGCACGCCGACCACGGGGTCGGTGCCGTCGTCCGCGCGACGACGGCACCGGCCCCGTTGTCGTGCGCCGACCGCCCGGCCGGTGCGCACGGCGATATGCCCGTGCCCGGCGTCCCCGCGACGGCGTAGCGTCGAGGCGTGCCCCGCGTCCCCGCGGCCGACGGCCGCGCCCTCCTCGTCGAGCAGCTCGACCTGCGCAGCGACTGCTCCCGCTGCACCGGGCTGTGCTGCGTGGGCCTGCACCTCGTGCGGTCCGCCGACTTCGCGATCGACAAGCCCGCCGGCACGCCCTGCCCGAACCTGCGCACGGACTTCGGCTGCGGCATCCACGCCCGGCTGCCCGAGTCCGGCTTCCCCGGGTGCGTCGCCTACGACTGCCTGGGCGCGGGCCAGCGCGTGACCGCGGCTGTCCGGGCGGCGCACGACGGCGCGACCTGGCGCGACGACCCCGCCGCCGCGCGCGACGCCTTCGCCGCCCTGCCCGTCGTCACGCAGCTCCAGGAGCTGCTCTGGTACCTCGCGGAGGTGCTCGCGCTCCCCGCGGCCGCCGCCGTGCACGACGACGCCCGGCAGGCGCTCGACCGCACCGCGCCCCTCGTCGACCTCGCCGCGGCGGACCTGCTCGCGCTCGACGTCGGCGCGGTCCGTCGCGACGTCGGTCCGCTGGTCGACCGGGCGAGCGCGCTCGTGCGGGACACGGCCCGGGCGGGTCGGAGCCTTGACGCGCGGCACCGCCCCGCACAGGACGGCGCCACGCGGCACCACGGCACGCGCGCAGCGGCCCCGCCCGACGACGGAGCGCGGCACCGCGCTCCGGGCGCCGGGCTGCGTCGTCGGCTGCGGCCGGGAGCCGACCTCGTCGGTGCCGACCTCCGCGGGCTGGACCTCACGGCGTCGGACCTGCGGGGCGCGCTGCTCCTGGGTGCCGACCTGCGGGAAGCGCGGCTCGACGCCGTCGACCTGCTCGGCGCCGACCTGCGGGGCGCCGACGCGCGCGGCACGGACCTCTCCCGGGCGCTGTTCCTCACGCCGGCGCAGGTCGGCGCCGTCCGCCGCGACGAGCGCACCGCGCTCCCGGCCGTGCTGGCCTGACCCTCCCCCGGCCGCGCACCCCGCGAGGTCGGCGCCCGCGGACGAGGTCGGCGGGCGAGGTCGGCGGTCGCGACCGCCGATCCCGCCTCCGGGTGCCGATCTCGGCGGCCGTCGTCAGCGGAGCGCGGCCCGCCGCGCGAGCGGAGCCGCCACGACCGCGCACACGACGACGAGCACCGCCGCGCCCCACGCGAGCGCGCCGTACGAGGAGAACCCGATGATCGCCCCGGCGAGGATGCCGCCGACGGCGCCGCCCGTGTTCATCGCGAGGTCGGACAGGCCCTGCACGGCGGTGCGCGACGGCCCGGGCGTCGCGTCGACGAGCAGCGCCGACCCGGCGACGAGCCCGCACGACCACCCGAGCCCCAGCAGCACCAGGCCGACCGTGAGACGCGCGGAGTCCTCGCCCGGCGCGCCCGCCACGACGACCGCCGCGGCGAGGAGCAGCGCGCCTCCGGCGTACAGCACGCGCGCGTGCCCGAGCCGGTCCGCGAGCCATCCGACCACGGGGCTCAGCGCGTACATGCCCGCGATGTGGGCGCTGATCACGAGCCCCACGACCTGGAGCGTCGCGCCGCCGTGGTTCATGTGGACCGGGGTCATGGACATGAGGCCGACCATGACGAGGTGGCTCAGCACGATCGCACCGAGGGCGAGGCGCGCCGTCGGGCTGGCCGCGACCACGGCCCAGCCGGCGCGCAGGCCGTCGCGCCACGACGCGGGGCCCGGCGCGGCGCCACCCTCCGCGTCACCCGCGCCCACCGCACCCGCCCCCGAGGGCGCACGCGAGGCGAGCAGCGGGTCCGGGCGCAGCCACACCGCGACGACGGTCGCCGCGAGCGCGAACGCGAGCGTCGCGAGCACGAACGGGGCCGCGCTCGGCGCGGTGCTCCCGTGCTCGGCGTGCGCGTCCCCGAGGCGCAGGGCGGGGCCGGCGACCCGGTCGGCGACGCCCGCGAGCGTCGGCCCGACGACGGACCCGACGGTCGTCGCCCACACGACCACGGACAGGTCGCGGGCCCGGCGCTGCGGCGTCGCGAGGTCCGTCGCGGCGAAGCGGGAGGCGAGACCGGCGGCCGTGCCGGAGCCGAAGAGCAGCATCGCCACGACGAGCAGCGGCCACGAGCCCAGCAGGACGGCCACCGTCGCGAGGAGGGCGCCGCCGGTCGCGAGGCCGAAGCCGAGCAGGAGCGACGGCCGACGGCCGCGCCGGCCCGCGACCTGGGCGAGCGGCAGCGCGACGAGCGCCGCGCCGACGACGCCGGAGGTCGACGTGAGCCCTGCGATCGCGTCGGACCCGGACAGCGCCGAGGCGACGAGCGGCGCGACGGCGATGCCGCTCGCGACCCCGACGCCGGACAGCACCTGGGTCGCGGCGAGGGTCGTCAGGGTGCGGCGCTGCGTCGGCAGGGCGGGCGCGTCGGCCGCGGCCGGGGCGGGCTCGCGCTCGGGGTACGGGTCGGGGGACTCGGTGCTCACGGGTGCACGCTAGGGCTCGACGGCGGGCGCTGACGAGACCTCACGCCGCCACCGGTCGCCGAGATCCTGCCGCGGGGCCGCGCTCGGGCCGTCGGCCGAGCGCCCGCAGCACGCCGCGTGCCGCCTCGCGCCCCGCCCGGTTGGCCCCGATCGTGGAGGCGCTGGGTCCGTAGCCGACGAGCTGGACGCGCGGGTCGCTCGCCGCCGTCGTGCCGTCGAGCACGATCCCGCCGCCGGGCGCGCGCAGGCCGAGGGGCGCCAGGTGGTCGAGCGCGGCCCGGAACCCGGTGGCCCAGAGGATGACGTCGGCGGGCTGGTGCAGGAGGCCGTCGTCGTTCGCTCCGGGAGCCCACTCGACGCCGGTCGCCGTGACGCGCGCGAACATCGGCCGACGCCGCAGCACCCCGCTCGCGATGCCCGCGCGGTAGCGGGGCGTGAGCGGCAGGCCCGTCACCGAGACGACGCTCCCGGGCGGCAGGCCAGCGGCCGTCCGCTCGGCGACGCGCGCGACGGCGGCCCGGCCCAGCTCGGGCGAGAACTCCTCCTCGACCCACACGGGCTCGCGGCGCGTCACCCACGTCGTGCCCGACGCGTGCGGCGCGATCTGGAGCAGGAGCTGCGTCGCGGACGCCCCGCCACCGACGACCACGACGTGCTGCCCCGCGAAGTCCTCGGCGGCGCGGAAGTCGTGCGTGTGGAGCTGGCGACCTAGGAACGTCTCCATCCCGGGGTAGCGCGGCCAGAACGGGCGGGTCCACGTGCCGGTCGCGTTGACGAGCGTGCGCGTGCGGACGACGACGTCGCGCGCGTCCGGCCCGGCGCCGACCGTCGCGCGGACCCGCAGGAGCGCGGGGTCGTCGGGGTCGTCGCGCACGTCGTGCACCGTGCCGGGGCGCACCACGCGCAGGTCGTTCTCGCGCTCGTACGCCGCGTAGTAGCGCGGGACGGCGACGTTCGCGCGCTCGCCCGGGTCGCCGGCCGGGAGCGGGACGCCCGGGAGGTCGTGCACGGCGTGCGTCTCGGCCATCGTCAGCGCGTCCCAGCGGTCCTGCCACGCGCCGCCCGGGCCGCGACCGCCGTCGAGCACGAGCGGGTCGAGCCCGGCGCGCCGCAGGTGGTACGCGGCCGACAGCCCAGCCTGCCCCGCACCGACGACCACGACGTCGTGCACGGTCCCGCCCGGGCCGATCGGGTCCGCGCCCGCCGTGCCCGGTGCCGCCGTCTCTCGCCCGTGCGTCCGCTCGCTCACGCCGACCACAACGACCCGCCCTGACGGAACCTTCCCGCCCCGAGGTGAGGTGTCGAGCACGGGGTTGCCGTCCTCATCGCGCTCTGGACGACGGCAACCCCGTGGTCGAGGGCGCACGACCCCGTGCTCGGCGACGTCCCGCCGCGCGTGCTGCCCGCGCTCAGGCGCGTTCCGGGACGCGACCGAGCGTGCGGACCGGCCGGACGGCGAGGAGCGCCACGACCGTGAGCGTCCCCACGACCGCGCCGACCAGGAGCACCCGGTCCGTCCCGAACGCGGCCACGGCGGGACCGGCCAGCGCGGCCCCGATCGGGTACATCCCGACCGACCCCGCGACCTCGTAGGCGTGGACACGGTTGAGCACGTCGCCCGGCACCTGCGTCTGCACGCTCGTGGCCCACATGACGCCCCACACCCCGACCCCGACGCCCACGAGCACCTGCGCGACGGCGAGCGCCCCGACCGGCCAGCCCAGCACGAGCCCCAGCGGGTAGAGCGGGTAGCCCACGAGCGCCACCGCGCCCGCGGCGAGCGGCCGCCGCGGCTTGTACCGGATCGCGAGCAGCCCGCCGACCACGGTCCCGACCCCGAGCGCGCTGTTGAGCACGCCGAACGCGGTCGCCCCGTGCGTGGGCACGACGACGCTCGCCGCCAGGGGGAGCTGCGGCCCCCAGGCGAGCACCGCGTAGACCATCCAGATGACGACGACACCCCACAGCCACGTGCGGGAGCGGAACTCGTGCCACCCGACGGCCAGGCTGCGCCACAGCCCGGTACCCGCCGGGGGCGCCGGCACGACGCCGAGCCGGAGCGCGAGCAGGCACAGCGCGCTCGTCGCGTACGCGACCGCGGAGAGGATCATCACCCCGCCGGTCGACCCGAACCCGACGAGGACGCCCGCGAGCGCCGGGCCGCCGAGGCCGGTGATCGCCTCGGAGGTCCGGAGGATGCCGTTCGCCCCCTGGACGTCGCGCGCGACGAGCGGCACGGTCGACGCAGCGCCGGGCTGGAACAACGCGTTGGCGGTGCCGGCGACCGCGAGGAGGGCGTAGAGGTGCCAGAGGTGGTCGATCCCCCGCACGAACAGGATCGCGAGGAGCACGTGCGCGGCGAGGTTCGCGAGGTCGGCGACGATCATCATCCGGCGCGCGGTGAACCGGTCGGCGAGCACGCCGCCGAAGAGCACGAGGCCCGCGAACGGGGCGACGAGGAACGCCATCGCGTACCCCGCGACCGCGAGCCCGTAACCCGAGGCGAGCAGCCCGGCCGAGACCGCCACCGGCAGCATCGCCCAGCTGAGCAGCCCCGCGCTGCGCGCGGTGAAGTAGTACCGGAAGTTCCGCGACCAGACGGCCGGTCCCCCCGGTCTGCCCGGTTCCCCCGGTCCGCCCGGTTCCCCCGGTCTGCCCGGTTCCCCCGGTCCCCCGGCCGGCCGGTCCGGGGCCCTCTCCTGGACCGGGACCCTCACCGCCGCGACCTCCGCCGCCTCCTCGACCGCGCACCCGCCCATGCCGCCTGCCTCTCAGCCCGTCGCCGTCGTCCGACCGGTCGGACGACGCCGGGGCGGGCAGGCCGACGCGGCCCCCCGGGTCCCGCGCCTCACGGCCGGTCGCTCACGGACGTGACAACCGTCACCCCGTCCCGAACCTTCCCGCCACGACGACGCCGTCCCGCAGGCGGGGGGCGGCGCGCGTTCGGTCGTGCGCGGGCGCCGGGGGCAAGATGGACCGGTGGAGACCGCGATCCTCTGGCACACCGGGCCGCTCATCGACGACGTCGAGATCGCGCAGGTCCACGACCTCGCCGCGGCGGCGGAGCGGGAGGACGGCGTCGCGCCCCTCTCCGAGCAGCCGCTGCTCAACCTGCGCGAGGCGACCGACGACGTCGTGCACCTCCTCACGTGGCGTGGCGGCGAGCTCGCCGGCTACGCGCAGGTGGACAAGCGCGGGGACGCGCCGAGCGCCGAGCTCGTCGTGCGCCCGGCGCACCGCCGCCACGGCCTCGGCTTCCACCTCCTCGGGAGCGCCGCGGACCGCGCCGTCGAGCCGCGCCCGTCCGAGCGCGCCGCGGACACGGGCACCCCGCACGAGCACCTCCCGGACGGGGGCCCGGCGGACGGCGCCCCCGCGCCGACCCCCTCCCTCGGCAGGGGCGTCCCGCCGCTGCGCGTGTGGGCCCACGGCGACCTGCCCGCGGCGCAGGCCCTCGCCGCACGGGCGGGGTACGCCGTCGTGCGCGAGCTGCTCGTGCTCGAGCGCCCGCTGGGCGGCCCGGCGGAGCACCCGCGCCCTACGGTCCCGGCAGGCCTGCGGCTGCGCGCGTTCGTACCCGGGGACGACGACGCGGCGTGGGTCCGGGCGAACGCGCTCGCGTTCGCGCACCACCCGGAGCAGGGCCGGCTCACGGTCGACGACCTGGCCGCGCGGATGCGCGAGGACTGGTTCGACGCCGCCGGCCTCCTGCTCCTCGAGCGCGACCCGGCGCCCGGCGGCGGTGCGCCCGAGCTCGTCGGGTTCGTCTGGACCAAGATCCCGGCGGGCCAGCCGGACGCCGTGCGCGAGGGCGAGATCTACGTCGTCGGCGTGGTCCCGTCCGCCCAGGGCGAGGGGCTCGGGCGGCTGCTGACCGCCGTCGGGCTCGCGCACCTCGCGGAGCGTGGGGCACGCACGGCGGTGCTGTACGTGGACGGCGACAACGTCCCGGCGGTGCGGACGTACGAGCGGGCGGGGTTCGTGCGGCGCGCCGTGCACGTGCAGTACGCCCGCCCCGCCCGCTGACCCCCGCACCGACCGCGGCGACCGCGCGGTGACCCGCGTCACGCACCGTTCATCATCTGGTGCCACCATGAACCCATGACCGACACGTCCACGCAGCGCACCCTCGACCCGGATCTCGCCGCGCACATCGCGGAGCACATCGCCGAGGAGCCGGAGATCGAACCGGTGGGTGCGGAGCTCGACCTCGGTCCGCTGCCCGACGACCGGTTCGCCGACCGCGAGCTGAGCTGGCTCGCGTTCAACCAGCGCGTGCTCGAGCTCGCGGAGGACCCGAGCCAGCCGCTGCTGGAGCGGGTGCGGTTCCTCGCGATCTTCGCGTCCAACCTGGACGAGTTCTTCATGGTCCGCGTCGCCGGCCTCAAGCGCCGCATGGCGACGGGCATCGCGGTCACGGCCGCCTCGGGCCTGTCGCCGCGCCAGGTGCTCGACGCGATCAGCGAGCGCGCGCACGAGCTCATGGACCGCCACGCGCGGGTCTTCGCCGACGACGTGCAGCCGGCGCTCGCCGCCGAGGGCATCACGCTCGTGCACTGGGACGAGCTGGAGACGCGCGAGCAGGAGCGCCTGCACAAGTTCTTCCGCAAGCAGATCTTCCCCGTGCTCACGCCGCTCGCCGTCGACCCGGCGCACCCGTTCCCGTACATCTCCGGGCTGTCGCTCAACCTCGCGGTCGTGGTGGCCAACCCGACGACGGGCAAGGAGCACTTCGCGCGCGTCAAGGTGCCGCCGCTGCTGCCCCGGTTCATCGCCGTGGACGCGCGGGGCCGCCCGAGCGCGCCGACGTCGCAGACGGCGTCGCCCGACCGCGGGCCGACCTCGTTCGTGCCGATCGAGGAGGTCATCGCCCAGCACCTCGACCACCTGTTCCCCGGCATGGAGGTGCGCGAGCACCACCTGTTCCGCGTCACGCGCAACGAGGACGTCGAGGTCGAGGAGGACGACGCGGAGAACCTGCTCCAGGCGATGGAGAAGGAGCTGCTGCGCCGCCGGTTCGGCCCTCCCGTGCGCCTCGAGCTCACGCCGGGCATCAGCCCGCGCATCCGCGCGCTGCTCGTGCGCGAGCTCGGCGTCGTCGAGGAGGAGGTGTACGAGATCCCGCTGCCGCTCGACCTCACGGGCCTCAACCTCATCGCCGACCTCGACCGGGCGGACCTGCACTTCCCGCCGTTCGTCCCGACGACGCACCGCCTCCTCGCCGAGGTGGAGAGCTCGTCCCCGACGGACGTGTTCGCCGCGATCCGCGAGCGCGACGTCCTGCTGCACCACCCGTACGACTCGTTCTCGACGTCGGTGCAGACGTTCCTCGAGCAGGCGGCGGCCGACCCGGCGGTGCTCGCGATCAAGCAGACGCTGTACCGGACGTCGGGCGACTCGCCGATCGTCGACGCGCTCATCGACGCGGCCGAGGCGGGCAAGCAGGTGCTCGCGCTCGTCGAGATCAAGGCCCGGTTCGACGAGCAGGCCAACATCTCGTGGGCGCGCAAGCTCGAGCAGGCGGGCGTGCACGTCGTGTACGGGATCGTCGGGCTCAAGACGCACTGCAAGCTCTCGCTCGTCGTGCGCCAGGAGTCGGACGGCCTGCGCCGCTACTGCCACGTCGGCACCGGGAACTACCACCCGAAGACGGCGCGCCTGTACACCGACCACGGCCTGCTCACGTGCGACCCCGACGTCGGGCAGGACCTCACGCGCCTGTTCAACCAGCTCTCCGGGTACGCGCCGCAGTCGCGGTTCCACCGCCTGCTCGTCGCGCCCCGCACCGTCCGCTCCGGCCTCGTCGAGCGGATCGACCGCGAGGCGGTCGCCGCGCGCGCGGGCCACGAGGCGTGGGTCAAGATCAAGGTCAACTCCGTAGTCGACGAGACGACGCTCGACGCGCTCTACCGCGCGTCGCAGGCGGGCGTGAAGGTCGACCTCGTGGTGCGCGGGATCTGCGCCGTCCGCCCGGGCGTGCCCGGGCTGAGCGAGAACATCCGCGTGCGCTCGATCCTCGGCCGGTTCCTCGAGCACTCGCGCATCTACGCGTTCGCCAACTCCGCGGGACCCGCCATCGGCGAGGGCCCGGAGAGCGGCCCGGAGGTGTTCATCGGGTCGGCCGACCTCATGCACCGCAACCTCGACCGCCGCGTCGAGGCGCTCGTGCGCATCACCGACCCCGACCAGGTGATGGAGCTGCTCGACCTGCTCGACGCGTCGATGTCCGAGCGCACGGCGTCGTGGCACCTCGACGCCGACGGCACGTGGCACCGCCCCGACACCGCGCCCGACGGCTCCCCGCTCGTCGACCTGCAGGCCAGCCTCGTCCAGCGACAGCGCCGCCGGCTCGTCGGGAGGCGGTAGCGGATGGGAGTGCCGTCCTCCGCGCTGCGCGGCGGCGTGCCCCTCGTGGACACGCTCGGCCCGACGCACGTGTCGCACGCGCCCGTCATCGAGTCGGCCGGTGCCCTCGTGTGGCGCGTGCGCGACGACGAGCTGCAGGTGCGTCTCGTCCACCGGCCCCGCTACGACGACTGGTCGTGGCCGAAGGGCAAGCTCGACCCGGGCGAGACGTTCCAGGCGGCCGCGGCGCGCGAGGTCGCCGAGGAGACGGGCAAGCCGGTCGTGCTCGGGGTCCCGCTGCCCGGGCTGCAGTACCTCACGCCCGAGGGCCGCGTGAAGCGCGTGCACTACTGGGCCGCACGCCGGGCGTCGGGCCGGTCCGACGCCGGCGCGCTCGCCGCTCGCGCCCCCGTCCCGCCGGTGTCGCCCCAGGAGATCGACCGCGCCGCGTGGCTCTCCACGGACGACGCCGCGCGGCGCCTCACCCGGCAGGCCGACCGGGCGCCGCTCGAGGCGCTCGTGCGCGAGCGTGACGAGGGCCGGGTCGCGACGCACGTCGTCGTCATCGCGCGCCACGGCAAGGCCGTGGCGCGGTCGGCGTGGCACGGCGACGAGCAGGACCGCCCGCTCACGCCCGCGGGCCACGCCCAGGGGGTGGCGCTCGTGCCGGTGCTCGCGGCCTACGGCGTCGAGACGATCGTCACGAGCCGCTGGGACCGCTGCGCCCAGACGATCGCGCCCTACGCGACCGCCTCCGGGCTCGCCACGGTCAGCATCGACCACCTCACCGAGGCGCAGCACGAGCGCTCCCCCGCGCGCGTCGCGCGGACGGTCCGGGAGCTGCTCGAGGCGGAGCGGTCGTCGGTGCTGTGCACGCACCGGCCCGTGCTGCCCACCGTGCTCGACGTCCTCGGCCAGCACTCGCGCCGACCGGTCGCGAACGCCCTCCCCGCGCACGACCCGTTCCTCGAGCCCGGCGAGATGATCGTGGCCCACGTGGCACGCACGCCCAAGGGCCCGCGCGTCGTCGCGGCGGAGAAGGTCGCCCCGCCGCTGCACTGAGACCGGGCCGACGTCGCCGCGCGGGCGACGTCCGGACGCACGACGGCGCCCCGTCGGTGGGCGAGAGCCCTCCGACGGGGCGCCGTCGTCGTGCGGGGACCGGCGTCGCCGGTGCGGGTCAGAGCAGGATCGGGCTGAGGATCCAGTAGACGACGGCCGCGACGAGCGCGGCGGCGGGGATCGTCAGCACCCATGCGGCGCCGATGTTCTTGGCGACGCCCCAGCGCACCGCGGACAGGCGCTTGGTGGCGCCGACGCCCATGATCGCCGAGGTGATGGTGTGCGTCGTCGAGACGGGCGCGTGGAAGATGAACGCGTTCGCGTAGAGCACGACCGCCGACACCGACTCGGCGACGAAGCCGCGCGCCGGGTCGAGCTCGATGATCTTGCGGCCGAGCGTGCGCATGATGCGCCAGCCGCCCGCGTAGGTGCCGAGCGAGATCGCCGTCGCGGCCGACAGCTTGACCCACAGCGGGATCGTGTTGTCGTCCTGGAACCCGCCCGCCACGAGGGCGAGCACGATGACGCCCATCGTCTTCTGCGCGTCCTGCAGGCCGTGGCCCAGCGCCATCGCGGCGGCGGAGGCGGTCTGCGCGATCCGGAACCGGCGGAACGCCCGGGCGGGCGCCGCGTTCCGGAACACCCACAGCAGCAGGACCATGAGCGCGAACGCGAGGCCGAAGCCGATCAGCGGCGAGAAGATCATGGGGAGCACGACCTTGTCGAGGATCGCGTCCCAGTGGACGGTGATCCCGGACGCGAGCCCGACGCCCGCGAGGCCGCCGATGATCGCGTGCGTCGACGACGACGGCAGGCCCAGCCACCACGTGATGAGGTTCCACGTGATGGCACCGACCAGCCCGCACAGGACGATGACGAGCCCCTGGTGGGGTGGCACGTCGCCGACGGCGACGATGTCCTCCGCGATGGTCTGCGCCACGGCCGTGCCGAGCAGCGCGCCGATGAGGTTGAACACCGCCGCCATGAGGAGCGCCGCGCGCGGTGTGAGGGCCCGGGTCGACACCGAGGTCGCGATGGCGTTCGCGGCGTCGTGGAACCCGTTGGTGTAGTCGAACGCCAGGGCGAAGGCCACGACGACGACGACGAGCACTGCCTCCACGGGGCTCAGGACTCCTTGAGGGCGATGGTCTCGACCGTGTTGGCGACCTTCTCGAAGGCGTCGGCCGCCTGCTCGAGGACCTCCACGATCTCCTTGAGCTTCATGAGGAGGACCGGGTCGGACACGTCGTCGAAGAGCTCGGCGAGCAGCTTGCGGTGGACCTTGTCGGCCTGGTTCTCCAGGCGGTTGACCTCGACCCAGTACTCGGGGAGGTCGTCCATGGAGCGCAGGCGCGGCATGGCCTCGGCCGTGAGCTCCGACGCCCGCTGGAGCACCTGGACCTGCTCGGACACGCGGGCCGGGAGCTCGTCGACCTTGTAGAGGACGATGAGGTCCGCCGCCTCCTCCATGTAGTCCATGCAGTCGTCGAGCGCCGACGCGAGGGCGTAGATGTCGTCCCGGTCGAACGGCGTGACGAACGTCTGGTTGAGGCGTCGCATGATCGAGTGCGTCGCGTCGTCCGCGAGGTGCTCGGTCTCGCTCAGCTGCTTCGCGAGCTGCTTGCGCGTGGGGCGGTCCGCCCCCAGCAGCTCCGCGAGGAGCGTGGACCCTGTGACCAGGTGCTGCGCCGAGGCGGCGAGGAGGTCGAAGAACGAGGTGTCGCGCGGTGTCAGGCGCAGGCGCACGGGGGGCTCCGGAAGGGACGCGGGGTAGGGGTCTGAGCTGGCGTCGGCCGCGAGGGCCGCTCGGCCGCCGGGGGAACCGGACGGTCGGGGTGGTCACGATCTCTGGTCGGATGATCTCTCGGTGAACGCACGTCGAACTCTCGTCAAATGTAGCCGACGCGCGGAGCGATGCTGGAATCGTCGGGTCCAAGGTCCCGGATGCTCAGGACGCCCACAGCCTGCGCCCGGCGTCTTCGCCGGTGCGGCCACCGCGCCCGCGCACCGCACGAGGCGGTGGGCGGGGGGAAGTAGTGACGCCGGACCGGGAGCGCCTCTCGGCGCGTGGCCGCTCGTAGCGGCTGAGTGTGGAGCCCGGGGCTACCGCGGCCCGGCGTCGAGATCCATCGTACGTGCCGCACCCCGGTCGGGGTACCCGTGTTCGCGCTCCGCGAGACCGCCCCCGCCCGCCGTGCAGGCCGACGGCGGATCCCGCACCCTCCGCGCCCGCGAGGTCCCGACAGGCCCGACCAGGAGGTTCCGGTCGGCCGAGCAGGCGGTCTCGGCTCGTGACATGGCACGGACGCGCCAGGTCCGCCTGCTCGGCGACGACCGGGGCCTCGCAGCGGGGAGGGTGCGCGCTCAGTCGAGGCGGTCGGCGCGCCAGAGCTCGGCGGCGTGCTCGAGCTCCTGCGCGGTCCGCAGCAGCGAGCCCGCTCCCCGGGTCGTGCGCAGGGCGCCGTCGGGGTCGGCGACCTCGCGCGCGTCGGCGTCGAACGCGGCGCCGGTGGCGAGGATGCGGCAGAACGACCCCGCGCGCTCGAGCGCGACGGCGAGGTCGCCCGTGAAGACGCCGGACAGCACCGCGTCGGCGAGGTCGCGCACGTCCTGCGGCCCCGGCGGCCGGGGCACCCCCGCGATCGCCTCGTGGACGGGCGCGGCGTCGACCCCGAGCCGGTAGCGGAGGGTGACGGTCTGCGGGTCGCGGCGGACCCACTCGCGCAGGACGTAGAGCCGCCAGAGCGCGCCGGGCAAGGAGTTGGGCGCGGCGTCGGACCACAGGCCGGCGACGACGTCGAGACCCTCGGTCTCGACGAGGTGGACGAGCCGCTCGACGACCTCCGGGTCCTCGGTGTCGCGGGCCCGGTGCACGATCGCGTGCGCGGTGGTGTGCGCGACCCGGTCGCGGAGCGCGGGGTCGAGCTCGCCGGGCAGCTCGTCGGCGTCGCGCGGGTCGAGCATGGCAGGGCGGCGGGGTCGCTGCGTGCGGTCGGACCGACCGGGGTCGGGCCGCGCTCCGGGGGTAGGGACGTAGTCTGGCACCCGCCCAGTCTCCACCCGGCGCCGGGACGCGCGCAGCCTCCGGGGCGCCGCTCGGGGCCCCACCCCGTTCACCGCGCCACGGTCGGGACCCCGCCCTACAGTGACGACAGAGGGACGACAGGAGCTGCCACCGGCTCCGGGACGGAGCGGAGGGCGAGATGTCGAGCAGCGGCGCAGCAGGTCAGAGGACCGTGAGCGAGCGGAGCGCCCATCGGAAGGCGATCGGTCTCGCCGTCGCCGCCGCGGTCGGCGGCTTCCTCTTCGGGTTCGACAGCTCGGTCATCAACGGCGCCGTCGCGGCGATCGAGGGACAGTTCGACCTCGACTCCGCGGTGACGGGGCTCGTCGTCGCGATCGCCCTCCTCGGCTGCGCGCTCGGCGCATGGTCGGGCGGACGCCTGGCCGACCGGTGGGGCCGCACGCGCGTCATGGTGTTCGGCGCCGTGCTGTTCTTCGCCTCCTCGATCCTGTCGGCGATCGCCTGGTCGGCCTTCGACCTGGCGATCTGGCGGTTCATGGCGGGTGTCGGCATCGGTATCGCGTCGGTCATCGCGCCCGCGTACATCGCGGAGATCGCGCCGGCCCGGCTCCGCGGCCGCATGGGCTCGCTGCAGCAGCTCGCCATCACGATCGGCATCTTCGCCGCGCTGCTCTCCGACCAGCTCCTCGCGGAGACGGCCGGCGGAGCGTCCAACGAGCTGTGGCTCGGCTGGGAGGCGTGGCGCTGGATGTTCCTCGTGTGCGTCATCCCCGCGGCGGTCTACGGCATCCTCGCCCTGCGCATCCCCGAGTCGCCCCGGTACCTGGTGGCGAAGGGCCGGGACGCCGAGGCGCGCGCCGTGCTCGAGTCCGTGCTCGGGCCGGACGAGGACGTGGACGACCGCATCGCGCAGATCCACCGCTCGATCGCCGTCGACGAGCAGAACGCGCAGGAGGGCACGCTCAAGGGTTCGGCGCTCGGCCTCAAGCCGATCGTGTGGGTCGGCATCCTGCTCTCGGTGTTCCAGCAGTTCGTCGGGATCAACGTGATCTTCTACTACTCGACGACGCTCTGGCAGGCCGTCGGCTTCGACGAGAGCCAGTCGTTCCTCGTCTCGACGATCACGTCCGTGACGAACGTCGCGGTGACGTTCATCGCGATCGCGCTCGTCGACAAGGTGGGTCGGCGCCCGATCCTGCTCATCGGCTCCGCCGGCATGACGCTCTCGCTCGGCATCATGGCGCTCGCCTTCACGCAGGCCAGCGGGAGCGGGGACAACATCAGCCTGCCGGACCCGTGGGGCCCGATCGCCCTCGTGGCCGCGAACGCGTTCGTCGTGTTCTTCGGGGCGTCGTGGGGCCCGCTCGTCTGGGTCCTGCTGGGCGAGATGTTCCCGAACCGCATCCGCGCCGCCGCCCTGGGCGTGGCGGCCATGGCGCAGTGGCTGGCGAACTTCGCCATCACCCTGACGTTCCCGCCGATGCTCGCCGCCTTCGGCGCCTCGATCCCCTACTTGATGTACGCGATCTTCGCGGCCCTGTCGTTCGTCTTCGTCCTGAGCAAGGTGCCGGAGACGAAGGGCGTCGAGCTGGAGGACATGGGCAACCAGGCCGGGGGCCGCTCCGCGCGCTGACCGCCCTCCGGGTCGCCACCGAGCCCGGGCCCTCCCCCGCCGCTGCGGCGACGAGGAGGGCCCGGGCTCCGTCGTTCCCACGCGGGCTCGACGGGCGGGAATTCCTTGCCCCACACAATGGTTGCTGAAAGCAACTTCGCGGAGTATGCTTGCCTGCAGCAACCAAGGAGTGCCCGTGCCTGTGACCGCCCCTCCCGCGACCGACGTCGCGGACCCCGGACTCACCCCCGACCCGTCCCCCGCGGCGGGTCTCGTCCGCGCGCTCGACGACCTCGCGCGCGCCCAGCGGGAGTCCGCCGTCCGGATCGCCCGCGACCTCGACATGCCGCGCGCGTCGTTCGGGCTCCTCCGGATGCTCCAGCACTGCGGCCCCGTCCAGCTCGGGGACGTCGCGGCGAAGCTCCGGGTCGACCTCTCCGTCGCGAGCCGCCAGGTGAGCCACCTCGTCGACGCGGGCCTCGTGCGCCGCACGGTGGACGACGACGACCGGCGGGCCCGGACCGTCGAGCTCACCGAGGAGGGTCGTGCGCTCCTGGTACGGGCGTACGCGCACATCGACGTCCTCGCCGCGACGACGTTCGCGGAGTGGGGCGACGAGGAGATCGTCGAGGCCACGCGCCACATCGAGCGCGTCGCCGCGGCGGTCGTCGCGGTCCACGACTCCCCCCGCAGCGCCGGGTGACCGCGGCGCCCGGCGGCCCCGCGCCGTCGGGCACGTCCCCCGACCGCCGACCGCACCGCGGACCGGCCCCCGACCACCTGACACCGCCCCCGACACGTGCGCCCCGCCCCGGCCTCGTGAGCAAGGAACCCAGCGCCTGATGACCAGCACCCCCGCAGAACGCACCGCACCGCCCGGCACCGCCGGCGCCCCCGCACCGATGACCCGCCGCGAGGTCATGGAGTCCCTCTCCGGGATCCTCCTCGGCATGTTCGTGGCGATCCTCGCGAGCTCGATCGTCTCGAGCTCGCTCCCGAAGATCGTCAGCGACCTCGACGGCTCGCAGTCGTCGTACACGTGGGTCGTCACCTCGACCCTCCTCGCCATGACGATCTCGACCCCCATCTGGGGCAAGCTCGCCGACCTCACCAACCGCAAGGTCCTCATCCAGATCGCGCTCGTCGTCGCGGTCGTGTCCTCCGCGCTCGCGGGGCTCTCGCAGAACGTCGGCACCCTCATCGCGCTGCGCGCGTTCCAGGGCATCGGCGCCGGTGGCCTCATGGCGCTCGCCACGGTGCTCATCACCGACATCATCTCGCCGCGCGAGCGCGGCAAGTTCATGGGCCTCATGGGCGGCATCATGGCCGTCAGCCAGATCGGCGGGCCGCTCCTCGGCGGTGTCCTCACCGACGCCGTGAGCTGGCGCCTCAACTTCTTCGTGGGCCTGCCGTTCGCCATCGCGGCGATCATCGTGCTCCAGCGCACGCTGCACCTGCCGAAGGTCGCGCGCCGCGTCGTGCGCATCGACTACTGGGGCGCGATCCTCATCAGCGCCGGCGTCTCCTCGCTCCTGCTGTGGGTCACGTTCGCCGGGCAGAACTTCGAGTGGCTGTCGTGGCAGACGTTCGCCATGGTCGGCGGCGCGGTCGTCGCGCTCGTCGGTGCCGTGCTCGTCGAGCGCGTGACGCCCGAGCCCCTCATCCCGCTGCACCTGTTCAAGAACCGCACGTTCGTCCTCGCGGTCGTCGCGTCCGTCGCGGTCGGTGTCGCGATGTTCGGCACCGCCGTGTTCCTCAGCCAGTACATGCAGGTGGCGCGGGGCAAGACCCCGACCGAGTCCGGGCTGCTCACGATCCCGATGATCGTCGGCACGTTCGTCGCGTCGACCCTCTTCGGCCAGCTCATCACGCGCTACGGCCGCTACAAGGCCTTCATGGTCACCGGCGGCGCGGTCCTCGTCGCCTCGCTGTTCGCGCTGTCGACGATCGACTACCACACGAGCTTCACCCTGATCAGCGTCTACCTGTTCTTCCTCGGCGTGAGCATGGGCATGCTCATGCAGAACCTCGTGCTCGCCGTGCAGAACACGCTCGCCGTGGAGGAGATGGGCGCCGGGACCTCGACCGTGGCGTTCTTCCGCAGCCTCGGCGGCGCGATCGGCGTGTCCGTGCTCGGCGCGGTGCTGGCGAACAAGGTCACGACGTCGATCCAGGACGGCCTCACGCAGCTCGGCGTCCCGGCCGGCTCGATGGGCGGCGGCAACGCCGTGCCCGACGTCTCGACCCTGCCCGCACCGGTCAAGGACCTCGTGGAGAAGTCCTACGGCGACGGGATCGCCGAGATCTTCCTCGTCGCGGTGCCGCTCGCGCTCGTCGCGCTCATCGCCGTGTCGTTCCTCAAGGAGGTGCCGCTCGGCACCAAGACCGGCCTCCAGGAGCGCCTCGAGAAGGAGGCCGCCCTGCTCGGCTCGGACGCCCCGGTGGACGCCACCCCCGGACGCATCACGCTCACGGAGGAGACGGAGTCCACGCTGGTCGGCGCCTACGAGCCCGCGGGCGTGGTCGACGACGAACCGCGTCGGCACTGACGGACGACGACCGCACGCACGACGGAGGGGCGCTCCCCGGCTCGGCCGGGGAG